>JBATOB010000163.1:0-20135 GCA_049290655.1 Chromatiaceae bacterium
GGCGACCGTGGTCTGCAAGCTGTTCAACATGGTCCAGCCCGACCTGGCCGTCTTTGGCGAGAAAGACTTCCAGCAGCTACTGATCATCCGCCTCATGACCGAGGACCTGAGCCTGCCGGTCGAGATCCGGGGCCTGGCCACGGTGCGGGAGCCCGATGGGCTGGCCATGAGTTCCCGCAACGGCTATTTGACCTTGGAAGAGCGCGCCTGGGCACCCACCCTATACCAGACCCTGCTGCGCGGAGGCGATCGGCTGCGTGCCGGGGTGGCCATTGGGGAGGTCGAAGAGCTGGCGGCGGGGGAACTCGCCACCGCCGGTTTCGGCCCGGATTATTTCAGCGTCCGCCGGGGCCAGGACCTGGGTCCCGTGGGTTTCGAGGACCGCGAACTGGTGCTGCTGGCCGCGGCCCGGCTGGGCCGGGCGCGGCTTATCGACAATCTTTGCGTCCGGCGCTAGGATTGCAGTGGCATCCCATTGAGATGAAACGCGCAACGCGCTAACCTTCACCGCCTTTACAGCGCTGCTCCTGACCGGAACAGGGATTATGCTGCGTCGCAGCAGAAAATGCAGCAATGCTTTCCATTTTGAAATAAAATGCTTCCACACCATTCCTCATGCTCCGGCTTTAGGTTCGCCAGAGGGTTTCCCAAATGCAACTGACTTTACTTAAGTGCAAGCTGCATCGCGCATGCGTCACGCACGCCGAGCTCGACTATGAGGGTTCCTGCGCCATCGACGAATATCTGATGGTCTTGGCGGGGATTCGCGAGTACGAACAAATCCAGATCTACAACGTCACCAATGGCGAGCGTTTCACGACCTATGCCATCCGCGCCGAAAGCCATTCTCGCATCATCTCGGTCAATGGCGCCGCCGCGCACAAGGCCGCGCCCGGCGACCGGGTCATTATCTGTGCTTACGCGGCCATGGATGCCGCCGAGGCCAATGCCTTCAGTCCCAGCTTGGTCTATCTGGACGAAAATAATCACGTGATCCGTACCGATGACGCTATTCCAGCCCAGGCGGCCTGACACCCCTGATTACCGTTCCGATGGCTTTGGCGTCAGGGCTAGGGCGCCCTGACCCTGGCCAGACTGCTTTGGCCGATGACGGTCAAGTATCCACAAGGCCGGATACCTGGAACTATCCCAGGCTAATTCGTTTGGGCTCCAGCGCCGTCATCGCCCTGGATCCGCCTCCGCGAAAACCCGGCTAACAGCCACCCTGATCCCTGTACTTAACGCGTGGATGAGAGGATTGAAACGATAATGAAAAAACCCATCAAAGTGACCATTACCGGCGCCGCCGGTAACATTGGCTATGCCTTGGCCTTCCGCGTCGCCGCCGGCGATGTGTTCGGCCCCGATCAGCCCGTGATCCTGCGACTGATGGAGCTGCCCATGACCATGGGGCCCCTCGGTGGGGTCGGCATGGAGATGGAGGACTGCGCCTTCCCCCTGGTGCATGATGTCGTCCTGACGGACGACCCCAAGATTGGTTTCCGCGACACCAACTATGTCCTCCTGGTCGGCGCTAAGCCGCGGACCAAGGGCATGGAGCGTAAGGACCTGATCACCGAGAACGCCCGCATCTTCTCGACCCAGGGCCGGGCGATCAACGAACATGCCGCCCGGGAGGTGCGCGTCATGGTGGTCGGCAATCCCGCCAACACCAACGCCATGATCGCCGCCGCCAATGCCCCGGACCTGCCCAAGGAGTGCTTTACAGCCATGGCGCGTCTGGACCACAATCGCGCCATCGGCATGCTGGCCAAGAAGACCAACCGCCTGGCGGTCGATGTCAAGCGCATGATCGTTTGGGGTAATCACTCCCCGACCATGCATCCGGACCTCACCCACTGCACCGTCGGCGGCATCCCGGCCCTGGACCTGGTGTCCCTGGATTGGGCCATCGACCACATGATCCCCACCGTCCAGCGCCGGGGCGCCGCCGTTATCGAGGCGCGTGGCGCCTCCTCGGCGGCCTCGGCGGCGGGTTCCGTGGTCGATCACGTGCGCGACTGGTTCCTCGGCACCCCCGAGGGCGATTGGGTCAGCATGTCGGTCCACTCGGATGGCAGCTATGGCATCACCGAGGGTCTGGTCTATTCCTTCCCGGTGACCTGCAAGAACGGCGAATACCAGATCGTCCAGGGCCTCGAGGTCACTGACTTTAGCAAGACCCGGATGAGGGTGACCGAGAAGGAATTGCTCGAGGAGCGCGAGGTCGTCGCGGATTTACTCTAAGGAATTGATATCCTTGGGGCGATGATTCGCTGAATCCTTCGCCCCTAGGCGCCCAATGCCTCGGCATACAGCTCATCGTAATGCCGGGCGCTGGCTGACCAACTGAAATCCTGGCCCATGCCGTTGAGGGCCAGGCGTCGCCAAAGCTCGGGGCTGTCCCGAAAGACCTTCAGGCAACTCTCCATGGCCTGCCAGAGACTGTCGGAGCTGGGTTGGTCGAAGCAGAATCCCGTGGATTCGCCGCGCTCGATACCCGCCAGTCCGGCATCAATCACGGTATCCGCGAGACCGCCGGTGCGGCGCACCAGGGGTACGGTGCCGTAGCGCAAGCTGTAGAGCTGGTTCAGGCCACAGGGCTCGAAGCGCGAGGGCATGAGAAAGGCATCGCTGCCGGCCTCGACGCGGTGGGCGCGGTCTTCGTCATAGCCGATGAAGATGCCTACCCGATCCGGGTGGGCGCGGGCGGCGGCCAGCAGGGCATTCTCCGTCGCCTTCTCCCCGGACCCCTGGAGAATGAACTGGGTGTTGGGGTGCGCCAGCAGGCGTGGCAGTATGCCCAGGATCAAGTCCGCCCCCTTTTGTTGCACCAGCCGACCGATATGGCCAAAGACCAGCGCCTCCTCGTTGCGCGGCAGGCCGAATTCCCGTTGCAACGCCAGCTTGTTTTCCGCCTTGAGGCTGAAGGCACCGCTATCGTAGGGCTGGGCGATCTGGGTGTCCTCGGCGGGGTTCCAGGCCCGGTAGTCAATTCCATTGAGGATGCCCGAGAAGCGGCGCCCTAGCCCCGTCAAGAGCCCATCCAGGCCGCAGCCGAATTCCCGCGTCCTGATCTCGCGCGCATAGGTTGGGCTGACCGTGTTGACCCGGTCGGAGAAGACGATCCCCCCCTTAATGAAAGAAAGCTGTTTGTGAAATTCCAGGCTGTGCAGGGTCCAGAAGACCTCCGGCAGCCGCAGCCGCTCGAAGGTGGCGCGGTCGAACAGCCCCTGATAGGCCAGGTTGTGGATGGTGAAGACGGTGGCGGGGCGATCCGGCTGACCGTGGAGCAGGGCGGGTACCAGGCCGGTCTGCCAATCGTTGCAGTGAATGAGCTCCGGGCGCCAGTCCAGCACCTGACAGCCCATGCCGATACGGGCCACGACCTCGCAAAAGAGCATGAAGCGATCGGCGTTGTCACCCCAGTCCTTGCCACTGGTGTCGGTGTAGGGGTTACCCTCGCGGGCGAAGTGATCCGGGGCATCCACCAGGTAGGTCGGCAGTTCACTGTCCGGCAGTCGCCCGCCGAGGATGCGCACGGTTCGCCCGGACCCGGGCAGACGCAAGTCGCCCAAGGTCCGGAGTTCACGCAACTGCTTCACGGCCCGGGGATAGGCGGGGATGATCAAGCGCGCGTCATAGCCCAGTTCGCGCAGGGCGGCGGGCAGGGCCCCGGCGACATCGGCCAGGCCGCCGGTCTTGATCAGGGGATGGGCCTCGCTGCTGGCGAAGAGGAGGCGGCGCTGGTTTTCGGGCGTTTGCGCGGCTATGGAAAGGCGCTCCCATGATAGGCGGATTCGCCGAGGCCGGGCCGCCGGGTAGGCCCCCAACCTCGTTCTATCCAGCCAGTGCTACAACAACGGCCATCCTGTCACCGTAAGGCAATCCGCCCTTCGATGATGCCAAGTGGTAATATCTGGCGTCCCTGTCCGCAAGCGAGACAAACTAGCATACATTGGCCCATGCGGTCATCGCGGCGCAAGCTTTTGGGAGCGTCATTGGGCCCTCGCACGGCGGATCGGATCGCCAATCATGTCAAGGGGCGACCACCGCCAGTTTTCATCAGGAGTCCGCCGTCATGGCCTTAGTGAACGAGACCGCCCAGTGGCAGGCCCTCGAAGCGCACTGGAAGCAAATGTCCGCGGTTCGCATGGGCGATCTCTTCGCCGCCGATCCCGACCGCGCCACGCGCCTGTCGCTGCGGGCGCCCAACCTCTTCGTCGATTTCTCCAAGAATATCGTCACCGATGAGACCTTGCGTCTTCTGCTCGATCTCGCCAAGGCCGTGGATCTGAGTGGCTGGATTCGCAAGATGTTCCGGGGCGACCCTATCAATAACACGGAGAACCGTGCTGTCCTGCATGTCGCCCTGCGCAATCGCTCCAACCGCCCCGTCATGGTGGATGGCGAGGACGTCATGCCTGGCATCAACGCGGAACTCGAAAAGATCGACCATTTCGTCACCGGGGTCCGCAGTGGCGATTGGCATGGCTTCACCGGCAAGCCTATCCGTGATGTGGTCAACATCGGCATTGGTGGTTCCAACCTGGGGCCCCTCATGGTGTGCGAGGCCCTGCGCCACTACCAGACCAACGACCTGCGAGTCCACTTCGTGTCCAATGTGGATGGCACCCATCTGAGCGAGACCTTGCGCGACCTGGAGGCGGACCAGACGCTCTTCATCATCGCCTCCAAGACCTTCACCACCCAGGAGACCATGACCAATGCCCGCAGCGCCCGGGATTGGCTGGTGACCCGGCTGGGGAAGCCGGCGGTCCGCGACCACTTTGTCGCCGTCTCCACCAACGCCACCCAGGTGGCTGAATTTGGCATCGATACCCGCAACATGTTCCGCTTTTGGGACTGGGTGGGCGGGCGCTATTCCCTCTGGTCCGTCATCGGCGTACCCATCGCCCTGGCGGTGGGCATGGACCGCTTTCGCCAGTTGCTGGTGGGCGCCCATGAGATGGACAATCATTTTCAGTCGAAGGATCTCAAGGATAACGTGCCCGTCATCCTGGCCCTTCTCGGCGTTTGGTACGCCAACTTCGCCGGGGCCAGGACCCATGCGGTGCTGCCCTACGACCAATACCTCATGTACCTGCCATCCTATCTGCAGCAGGCGGACATGGAGAGCAACGGCAAGAGTGTGACTCGTGACGGCCTGGCGGTCGAGTACACCACGGGGCCCGTGGTCTGGGGCGAGCCGGGCACGGATGGCCAGCACGCCTTCTTCCAGCTCATCCACCAGGGTACCCAGATGATCCCGGCGGACTTCATCGCCGCCCTCAAGAGCCACAACCGCCTGGGCGATCATCAAGTCAAGCTGATGGCGAACTTTTTTGCCCAGACCGAGGCCCTGATGCGCGGTCGTACCCTCGAGGAGGCGCGGGCCGAGATGCTGACGGCGGGCATGGCGCCGGCCCAGGTCGAGGCCCTGGCCCCTCACCGTAGCTTCCCCGGCAATCGGCCGACCAACACGATCCTGGTCGAGAAGCTCACCCCCCGGGCCTTGGGTGCCCTGATCGCCCTCTACGAGCATCGCATCTTCGTTCAGGGCATCATCTGGGGCCTCAATTCCTTCGACCAGTGGGGGGTCGAGTTGGGCAAGCAATTGGCGGGCGTCATCTTGGGCGAACTGGAGCGGGGGGAGGTGGGCGCCGATCACGACGGCTCCACGGCGGCCCTCCTCGAGTACTACCTGCATCACCGGGCCTGATCCCATGCTTGCCGAGGGCCAGGTCCCGCCGGATGGTCGCGCGGAGGACGCGCTGCTGGGCGCCAAGCTCAATGGCGAGACCGCGACCGCTCCCTGGCGCGAATTGCAGCGCTTCTTTGCCCAGGGTGCGGTGGTGGCCGTGGCACCGGGTCTCGACCTCGTCGAGGTCGGCCTGGCCATGTCCCGGGATCGGGCGGCCCTCTTCCAGGACTGGCTGGCGGTTGGCCAGGTCGCCGTGGCCACCGACGCGCAGGCCAGGGCCTGGCTCGCCGCCGATACCCACCTCTGGACCCTGGTCGTCAAGCCCTGGATTCTGGTCCAGGAGCTGAGCCCGAGTAGTACCGGGATTCCGGGAGGGGCCAGGGCGGAGCCGTTCGAGCCATGACGTGCGCTCGAGCCCTCCGCGGGGGGCTTTGGGCTGACAGCGGCACCCGGATAATGACGCCCCGGGCTTGATCTCGCCCCCCGGTTGGCCCCACTTCAGGGTGTCAATCAGACTCCAGCCCCCCGGCCTAGCTTGAAATTATGAAATCCCACCCTCTCCCGACCGATATTCAGCTCCACCAGCAGTCACGGGTGCTTGAAATCACCTATGACGATGGGGCCCGGTTTTTGCTGCCCGTCGAGTATCTGCGCGTTTATTCACCCTCGGCGGAGGTGCGCGGTCATGCGCCGGACGAGGCGGTACTCCAGTTTGACAAGGAGGGGGTCAATATCCGGGACCTGCAACAGATCGGCCGCTATGCCCTGAAGATTTTCTTTGACGATGGTCACAAGTCCGGGCTCTACGACTGGGGCTATCTCTACAAATTGGGCCGCGCCTGGCAGCCCCTCTGGCTGGATTATCTGGGCCGCCTGCGGGACGTCGGCCGCGAGCGCGCGGGGCCGGACCCCTTTGAGGTGCTCAAGGCCGAGGGTAAGCGACCATCCTTATTGCCGGCCCCGTGAGCCATCTGGGGGAGCCTTCGCGAGGGGCTATCCTTTTGAATCTGAACCCAGGTTCAGGCTGCCGAGCCGCTGGCCCATCCGCAGCGAGGCGCCGGGCACCAGACCCGCTTCCCACTCCACCGCCCCCGGAGGGAAGAGGAGGATAACGGTGGAGCCCATGTTGAAACGGCCCATCTCGGCGCCCCGGGCCAGGTTCAGGGCCGCGCCCTCGTCGTAACGGCGTCGGGGGGAGGCGCCGTGGGCCGGGGTCACCTCGCCGGCCCAGACCGTCTCCATGCCGCCGACGAAGATGGCGCCAACCAGGATGAGGGCAAAGGGCCCCGCCTCGCCCTCGAACAGGCAGACGACCCGTTCGTTGCGGGCGAAGAGGCCCGGCACCAGGCTGGCGGTGGCGCGATTGACGCTGAAGAGGCGCCCGGGGACGTGGATCATCTCCCGCAGCCGTCCCGCCGCGGGCATATGGACCCGATGATAGTCGCGGGGCGACAGATAGACGGTCGCGAAACGGCCCCCAACGAAGCGTCTCGCCCAGTCGGGGTCAACCACCAGGTCCTCCAGGGCGTAATCCAGCCCCTTGGCCTGGAAGAGGCGGCCCTCCTCGATGGCGCCAAACTGGCTCAGGGCCCCGTCCGCCGGGCAGGCCAGGGCCTGGGGTCCCTCGGGCTGGGGACGCGCGCCCGGCCTCAGGGCGCGGGTGAAAAAGGCATTGAAGCTGGTATAGGCCACCAGGTTCGGCTCTAGGGCTTCGGTCATATCGACCCGGAAGTGGCGGACGAAGACCCGGATCAAGGGCGCGCTCAGGGGGCGCCAGCGAATGCAGGCCAGGCGATACATGAGGGCCGAAAGCAGGTGCTGAGGCAGCAGGTACTGCAAGCCCACGAAGAGCCGGTCGGGCCAGGTGGGCGATAAATCATTCATGGGAGAGGTTCTCCAGGGCGTCCAGGGGCCATGCGGCCAGGAGGGTCAAGTCAGCGGCCACCGCTTGAGCGGCCTGGCTGGGGGGGAAGAAGGCCAGGAGCCTGGTGTTCGGGGCGATGAGGTAGAGGGTTGCGCGGCTATCCCGTTCCGGGTGGGGCGGTTCGCCGAGGAGCTTCGCCAGTTGGCCCAGGTCCCCGGCCTCGCCGGACACCAGGCGCAGGGCGGGCGACAGGCGACCGAAATCCCGCGCCAGATCGGCCGATTGACTGGGGGCGGCGAGGACCAGCCAGGGACGCTGGCGCGGTTCGACCTCGGTCCCCAGGCGGTGGTAAACGTCCAGCAGGCGCTGGATGGCCAATTGGCCCCGGGGCTGGGTCAGGTCGCCAAGGGCGAGCAAGGTCCAGTGGTCGGCGAGCTGGTCCCGGCCGAAGGGCTGCCCCTCCGTATCCACCAGGGCAAAGGCGGGCAGGGGCATGGCCGGGGCCAGGATCACGCCCTCGATGGCTGGGGGTTGGCCAAAGTGCCTCTGGTTGCCCCACTGGTAGCCGAGGATGAAGATCCCGATGGCACCAACCATGAGCACGAGGCGGACCAGGGCCCCGCGCGGGCCGCGCCGTCTCCGGGGCACCTGGGTTTGCGGTACGGATTCAGACATGGTGAGAGGGGTGCATCCTGGGGGTGGTGGGCATGGGATGGACGGAAGTAGGACTGGCGGTTGCCAAGCTGGCAAAATACTAACTCAATATGGCGTCGGCCAGGCGTCTGGCCAATACCCGGGGTTGATGATGAGCGATAAAATCGACAGGACGGATGAGGAATGGCGGGCCCGCTTGAGTCCGGACCAATATCGAATCTGCCGCGAGAAGGGCACCGAGCGGGCCTTTACCGGCCAGCATTACGCCAACAAGGCCGCCGGCATCTACCACTGTGCCGGCTGTGGTGCCTCGCTTTTCGACGCCCGACATAAATACGACTCCGGTAGCGGCTGGCCCAGCTTTTGGCAACCCCTGGCCAGCGCCCCGGTGGCCAGTGAGCGGGATATGGGCCTGGGCATGGCGCGGGTCGAGGTCCATTGCGACCGCTGTGGCTCTCACCTGGGCCATGTTTTCGAGGATGGGCCAGATCCCACGGGTCTGCGTTACTGTATCAACTCCGCATCCCTCGACTTCGAGCCGGTTGGCGACCTTGCTGACGATCCCCAGGTGACCCAGCCTTGAAACCCGCCCAGCTCGCGGACCCCAGGCCCATGCAGTTTCGAACCCCGCTGGCGGCCCTCTTGGCCGCCGGGGCTGGGGCCTTGGCCGTGTTGGCCTTCCCGCCCTTTGGCCTTGCCCCGGCGCTGGTGGTTTCGCTGGCGGTACTGCTGGGCCTGCTGACGGGCCGGCGGCCGGGGGAGGGCCTGCTCATCGGCTGGGCCTTTGGTATCGGCCTGCTGGGTCTTGGCGTCTTCTGGATCCGTATCAGCCTGGACGAGTTTGGCAACATGGGGACCTGGCTGGCCCATGCCCTGACCCTCCTCTTCACCCTAACCATGGCCCTCTACCATGGCCTCCTCGGTGGGTTGACGGCCTGGCTGTCCCGCTCGCGCCTAATCCCAACCGGGGGCCCGACCGGGCCCCAACCCGGAGCCCGCGACTGGGCCGCTCCCCTCCTGGCCTTTCCCGCCCTCTGGGTCCTGCTGGAATGGCTGCGGGGCTGGTTCCTGACCGGGTTTCCCTGGCTCAACGCCGGCGACTCCCAGGTGGATGGCCCCCTAGCGGGCTTTGCACCCATCCTCGGCGTCCATGGCGTCAGCCTACTCATCGCCCTGTCCGCCGGTCTGCTCTGGGGCCTGGCGGCCTGGCGGGGCCGGGCCCGCCTAGGCGCCGCCCTCGCGCTCACCCTCATCTGGCTCGCCGGCCTGGGTCTGGCGCGCCTGGAATGGACCCAGCCCGAGGGCGCGCCCATCCGCGCCGCCGTGCTCCAGGCCAACATTCCCCAGTCCCTTAAGTGGAACCAGGAATCCCTCTTTCCCACCCTGCGCGCCTATGTGGAGCTGACCCGCGAGGCCTTCGGTAACGAGGTCATCGTCTGGCCGGAGACGGCCATCCCGGAATTTCTCGACCGGGTGCGCAAGCCCCTGCTGGAGCCCCTGGCCGAGGAGGCGCGGGAGGAGGGGGCCCAGCTCGTCATCGGCCTGCCGGTGCTGGATCGCGAGCGGCAGACCTACTACAACAGCCTCATCAGCCTGGGCAAGGGCGACGAGGATCTCTACCAGAAACGCCACCTGGTCCCCTTTGGCGAGTTCATGCCCCTGCGCGCCCTCCTGGGGCCCCTGGCCAAGGCCTTCCAGGTACCCATGTCGGACTTCAGCGCTGGCACGGCCGAGCGGCCTCTGCTCCAGGTTGGTCCCCATCGCGTCGGGGTCTCTATCTGCTACGAGGATGCCTTCGCCGCCGAGGTGGTCCAGGCCCTGCCGGAGGCGGCCTACCTGATCAACGTCAGCAACGACGCCTGGTTCGGCGACTCCCTGGCGCCCCATCAGCACCTGGGCATCGCCCGCATGCGTGCCCTGGAGAATGGCCGCCCGCTGCTGCGCGCCACCAACACCGGCATCTCCGCCATCATTGATCACCGGGGCCAGGTCCAGGGTAGGATGCCAGCCTTCGAGCGCGGTCTCTTCAGCGCCGAGATCCAACCCCGTGCCGGGCTCACCCCCTTCGCCCGCGTCGGCAACGGTCTGGCCATCGGCCTGGCCTGGGCCATGCTGGGATTGGCCCTGATCCGGCTGTTACCGGCGAGGCGCCGGCCTTGACCCCCTGGCGGAGACTCGCGACTTGAGCACCCTGATCCGGTTTTTCGTGGAACTCTGCCTCTTGCGCCGGGGCCCCCAGGACTTGCCAGGCTCCAGCGCCTTGCTGGGCCTGGTCCTGGCGGTGCATTTGGTCACCGCCGTGCTGGTGGGCCTGGCGGCGGGTCTTACGGCCCCCATCGCCGTGGGCCAGGGGCTGGCGGATGCCCTCCTGACCCTGGGTCTGCTGTTACTGGCCCTGAGGGTCACGGATCGCCGACCCCGGTTTCTTCAGCTCGCCACCGCCCTCTTTGGCGCCGGCGCCCTGCTGGGCCTCTTCGCCCTGGCGCCCCTGAGCCTGGTGGCGGGTGCCGAGGCCCGTGGGGAGACCTCGCTGGCGGGGCTACCGCTCCTCGTCCTGCTCTTCTGGAGCCTGTTGGTGACGGGACATATCCTGCGCCAGGGCTTCGATCTGCGCCTCGGTCAGGGCGTCCTGATCGCGGTGGCCTACAACCTACTGGCCTCGGCCCTCGTCAACGGCCTTTTTCCCGGTTCCTGACATGCACCTGCACATCCTCGGTATCTGCGGCACCTTCATGGGCGGCGTCGCCCTCCTGGCGCGCGCCCTCGGCCATCGCGTCACCGGTTCCGACGCCAACGTCTATCCCCCCATGAGTACCCAACTGGAGGCGGCGGGTATAGGTCTCATGGAGGGCTACGCCGCCAGCCATCTCGATCCCGCGCCGGACCTGGTGGTGGTGGGCAATGCCATGAAGCGCGGCCTGCCGGTGGTCGAATACCTGCTCGACCGGGGCCTGCCCTATGTCTCGGGGCCGGAATGGCTCAAGGTGAATCTGCTGCGGGACCGTTGGGTCCTGGCGGTGGCCGGGACTCACGGCAAGACCACGGCCTCCAGCATGTTGGCCTGGGTGCTGGACTACGCCGGGCTCAACCCTGGCTTTCTGATTGGCGGCGTGCCCCGGGATTTCGGCCTCTCCGCTCGCTTGGGCGTGGCCCCCTTCTTCGTGGTGGAGGCGGATGAGTACGATACCGCCTTTTTTGACAAGCGCTCCAAGTTCGTCCACTACCTGCCGCGGACCCTGATCCTCAACAATCTGGAATTCGACCACGCCGACATTTTCGACGACCTGGCCATGATCCAGCGCCAATTCCACCATCTGGTGCGCATCGTGCCGGGCAGCGGCCTCATCATCCACCCCCAGGGGGAGGCGGCCCTGGACCAGGTCCTGGCCTTGGGTTGCTGGACACCCCGGGAAGCGGTGGGGGCGGGCGGCGACTGGTCGGCGACCCTGCTGGCGCCGGATGGCTCCCGGTTCAGGGTGCATCACCGAGGGCGCGACATGGGCGAGGTGATCTGGGGTCAGACTGGCCACCACAATGTCGCCAACGCCCTGGCCGTCCTCGCCGCCTCCCGCCATGCCGGGGTGCCCCTGGCCCAGGGGCTGGAGGCCCTGGGGTGCTTCCAGGGCGTCAAGCGTCGCATGGAACTGCGTGGCGTGGCCCGGGGCATCCCCGTCTATGACGACTTTGCCCATCACCCCACCGCCATCGCCACCACCCTGGAGGGCCTGCGCCACCATGCCGAGGCGGGAGGGGTGGGGGGGCGCATCCTCGCCGTCCTGGAACCACGCTCCAATACCATGCGCCTGGGCGTCCACAACGCCACCCTGGCCGCATCGCTGGAGGCCGCGGACCAGGTCTTTGTCTTGGCCCCGCCCGATCTCGGCTGGGACGCCGGCCCCGTCTTCGCGCCCCTGGGGGCACGGGTGGCGATTTACTCCCGGATCGAGGACATTGTCGCCGCGATCGCCCACCAAGGCCGACCAGGGGACCAGGTGCTGGTCATGAGCAATGGCGGCTTCCAGGGCATCCATGAGCGCCTGTTGGCGGCCCTCGATGGCGGCCACTGACCCAGGCCAACCCGGGGCCAGGTCCTCGCGTTGGCGCCCTTGGCTGGTCAATATCGGCCTGGTGCTCCTGATCCTGGGCGGGGTGCAGTGGTGGCAGGCCAGACCCCTGGCCAAGGGGGCGCCACCACCCCTCGCAGGCCTGGATCAGACCGGGGTCTGGGTGGATTTGCGGGACTTAGGGGGCGAGCCGGTTCTGGTGCACTTTTGGGCGAGCTGGTGTCCGGTCTGTCGCGCCATGGATGGCTTTGTCGATGCCATTGCCCGGGATCATCGGGTGCTGACCGTCGCCTTGCAATCCGGGGAGGCGGGCGAGATTTTGTCCTACCTTCAGGCAGCGAACCTGGATTTTCCGGTGATGCCAGATCCCGATGGGGGTATCGCCCGTCGCTGGGGCGTGAGCGGGGTGCCAGCGAGCTTCGTGATCGACCCCAAAGGTCGTATCGCCTCCACCACCGTCGGCCTGAGCACCGAGCCGGGACTCCGGTTGAGGCTCTGGGCGGCCAAGGGCGGGGAGACTCCTCCCCGGTAAGTCGGGGCGATCTTGGCCCCATCCGCCCGCGAGTCGTCCGCGCCCCTGCCGCGGTTTCGCCTCAATCCATCCCCTCCAAAAGCCAGGGACCCTCCGCCGCGGGTCGTTGCGGGTTCAGCGCCGCGAAGTCCGGCACGGAGGCGCTCAAGGCCTCGGTCGTGTCCTTGCCCGTCGCGGGGATGGCCAGCAGATTGAGGATAAGGCGCTTATGCTGGGTGGTGACATTCCCGACCCAGAGGGGCTGGCGGCCGTCGATGAGGTAGGGCGTGGCCCAAAGCCTCAGCACCCGGCGACCGTCCTCGCCGTCCTGCTTGATCAGGCCCAGATCCTCGTGATGGCCGTCATGGACGTGGGGGATGAGGGGCAACTCCATCAGGGGCAAGGAGGGCGAAAGGAGCCGGAGGGCATTCTCGAAGGACAGGGTATCGGCCCCTCGCCAACCCTGGGCCGCCAGTGCCTGGGTCAGGACCCGGGGATCGCCGGCGTATTGCAGGTTCAGGGGCTGACCATTCATGCCCTGGATGTCCTCGCGCCATTGGGGAAGCTCACGCCAGTCCTGGGCCCGCCATTGAGCCTCGGAGAGGGAGATGTTCTCGCGTCTGGGCTGATAGAGGGCCAGGTCGGAGGCATGGAAACCCAGACTGGCCGCGCCAAAGGCCAGGACCAGGGTGGCGCTGGACAGAGCGGCCAGTCCATGCCAGGAGGGCGGCGGTCGGGTGTGGCGGCGGAAGGAGAGCCCGAGGGCGGCGACCCAGGCCAGGCCCAGGGCCAGACCGCCGAGGACGTCCGTGAGCCAGTGGGCACCCAGGTAAAGGCGCGAGATAGCCACCGCCGTTACCAGCATGGCCGCGAGGGCGTAGGGGAGCCAGCGCCAGGCCTGGGGCATGACGCCCGCCCCGGCCAGGCAGACGGCGAGAAAGCCGTAGGTAACGGTGGCGCGGAGCACGTGGCTGCTGGGAAAGGCCCAGGGCGAGAGCCCTTCGATGCCGATGTCCGGGCGCGGTACCTGGAGCAGCCACTTGAGGAGGGGCGGGGCCAGGAGGCCGAAGGCGAGGGCGGCGATCCAGTAGCCCGCCTGCCGCCTGTGGCCCCGAGCCAGCAGCCAGATCAGGACGGCGACCCCCAGGGGTAGGATCACCGTCAGGTCCCCCAGACGGCTGGCGGCGGCCATGAGGTGATTCGCGCCGGGTGTGTGCAGGCTCAGCGCCAGGTTCAGCACCGTCTGGTTGAGTCGCAGTTCCGGGGCCTCGGTGATGGCCAGGCCCATCATGAGCGCGAAGGCCAGAGCCCCCAGCAGCAGGAGCCCGGCTAGACCGGTCAGGGCGCGGGCGTCGGGGTGATGGGGGTCGGCCAGGGCGCGGCCGATCTCGCCGACGTGGGGATGGACGTCCGCCCAGCTCAGCAGGGCCTGGACCCAGCGCCCGGCCCGGGGGCTGTAGAACAGAAAGAGGCGATGCACGCACCAGAAGACGAGCCACAGGGTCAGGATCAGGGCCAGGGCCAGGATTCCCAACCGCGCCGTCGCCTCCGCCGCCAGCTCCAGCGAGGCGCCCAGGACAATGCCGGGCACGATATAGGCCGGTGCCCAGGCGACGGCGGAGAGCACGTTGGCGGCCAGGAAGCGCTTGGTGTCCATGCCCATCATGCCCGCCACCACCGGGATCACCGCCCGGACCGGCCCAACGAAGCGGCCGAAGGCCACGCTCTTGCCGCCGTACTGTTCGAAAAAGCGCTCACCTCTGGCCAGGCTGTCCGGGTAGCGGGAGAAGGGCCAGATGAGGCGTAGCCGCTCCCGGTAATGATGCCCAAGCCAATAGCTGACGCCGTCACCCACGATGGCCCCGCCCGCGGCCCAGGCCATCACGGGCCAGAAGCCGAGCACCCCGGCGGCAATCGGCGGCCCGGCGCCAACCATCATCACGGCCCCGGGTATGAACATACCGATCACCGCCAGGGATTCGGTCATGGCTACCAGGAAGATGATCAGATAAGCCCAATGGGGATTAGCCGAAATCCAGGCCAGCATCTCCTGAATGAATTCCGTCATCGACAAGCGCCCTCTATGCTCGGCCAACCCAGGCCATGGTGCCGACCGCCGGGAGATCCAGCCGCCGCGATGGAGCTATCATGGCCCCGAGGATTTCCGGAAATCAACTGGCGCGAGCCGATCCGGAACTTCAGCCCGGTCTGACCAGCGGCCGGGAGGAAGAAAAAACAGTGCCAAGCGCGATGGCGGGTGCCGTCGGCAATATGGAAGTTCCTTGAACGCCCGAACTGCGAGAGAATGTCGAACCTGCCTATCAGGCTTGTCCCGGCAAGAGGGCACCCCAGGAAATTGGGGGTGCCCCTAGGGGCATTATCCAATCAAAAGTTCTTATCCCGCAAGCAAAAACAAAAGGTTGGGCGCTGAATGCTGCTAATGATCGATAACTACGATTCCTTTACCTACAACCTGGTTCAATATCTTGGGGAGCTGGGGGTCGAGGTGCGGGTTTATCGTAACGACGAAATCGACCTGGCGGGCGTGGCGGCCTTGGGTCCGGAGCGCATCGTGGTCTCTCCGGGGCCCTGCACGCCGCTGGAGGCGGGCATTTCGGTGCCGCTGATCCGCGAGTTCGCCGGGCGGGTGCCCATCCTGGGCGTCTGCCTGGGGCATCAGTCCATCGGCCATGCCTTTGGGGGCCAGGTAGTCAAGGCGCGCCAGGTCATGCACGGCAAGACCTCCCCCATCTATCATGCCGATACGGGGGTCTTTTCCGGGCTCGACCAGCCCTTCCAGGCCACGCGCTATCATTCCCTGGTGGTGGAGGCCGCGACCTTGCCGGCTTGCCTGGAGGTGACGGCCTGGACCCGTACCCCGGCGGGCGAGCGCGACGAGATCATGGGGTTGCGCCATCGCGAACTACCGGTGCAGGGGGTGCAGTTCCATCCAGAATCCATTCTCACGCGGCAAGGCCATGAGTTGCTGCGCAATTTCCTGGAAGATCGGTAACCGCGGCGCGCCCGGCATGGTCGGGTCCCCGCCTTTTCGATGTGAGCATGCCCGGTCGGCCCCGTGACCGCGCGGCGACCGCTAGTGACAACTTAGGAGGATGACAGCCGTGGATATCAAGCAGGCGATCGCCAAGGTCATCGAACACCATGACCTGACGCACCCCGAGATGACCTCCGTCATGCAACTCATCATGACGGGTGGGGCGACACCGGCGCAGATCGCCGGCTTCCTGGTGGCCCTGCGCATGAAGGGCGAGACGGTCACCGAGATCACCGCCGCCGCCGCCGTGATGCGGGCACTGGCCACGCCGGTGGACCTGCACGACTTTACGGACGCGGTGGACATCGTCGATGGCACCCTCGACCTGGAGAAGCCGCGCCAGGGGCCCGCCAGCCTGGGCCGGGCCGTGGACATCGTCGGCACGGGCGGAGATGGCGCGGGTACCTTCAACGTCTCCACCGCCAGTATGTTCGTGGCGGCGGCGGCGGGCTGTCACGTGGCCAAGCACGGCAACCGCTCGGTCTCCAGCCGGTCCGGTAGCGCGGACGTCCTGGAGGTGGCGGGCGTCCGGCTGGATCTGACCCCGGCCCAGGTCGCCCAGTGCGTGCGCGAGTGCGGGGTCGGCTTTATGTTTGCCCCGGGCCATCATGGCGCCATGAAACACGCCATTGCCCCGCGCCGGGAGTTGGGGGTGCGGACCCTCTTCAATATCCTGGGGCCCTTGACCAACCCCGCGGGCGTGCCCAACCAGGTCCTCGGCGTCTTCGGCGAGGAGTTGCTGATTCCCCTGGCGGAGGTCCTGCAACGCCTGGGCAGCCATCATGTCATGGTCGTCCATTCCCGCGATGGCCTGGACGAGATCAGCATTGGCGACAACACCGAGGTGGCCGAACTCAAGGGTGGGGAGATCCTGCGCTTTACCCTGCGTCCCGAGGACTTTGGCCTGGCGCGCGCTCATCTAGACGCCATCCGGGTAACGGGCCCCGCCGATAGCCTGATACTGCTCAAGGCCGTCCTGGATGGCCAGCCGGGCCCGGCCCGGGATATCGTGATCCTCAATGCCGGGGCGGCGATTTATGTCTCCGGTGTTACCGACAGCCTGACCGAGGGGGTGCGCTGGGCGGGGGCCGCCATCGACAGCGGCGAGGCCCGCCGCCGCTTCGTGCGGTTGGTGGCCCTGACCCAAGGTTTCGCCTGAGCCCCGGATGGACGCGACCAACATGGCCGAGATCCCGGACATCCTCAGAAAGATCATGGATCGCAAGGCGGTGGAGGTGGCCGAGCGCCGCCAGCGCCGGTCTCTAGCCAGTCTGGAGGCGGAGCTGGCGGTTGCCTCCCCCACCCGGGGCTTTGCCGCCGCCCTGGTGGCCAAGGTGGCCGCCGGGCTGCCGGCGGTGATTGCCGAGATCAAGAAGGCCTCGCCCAGCAAGGGCGTGCTGCGGGCGGATTTCCATCCGGCCCAGATCGCCCTGAGTTATGAGCGCGGCGGGGCGGTTTGTCTGTCGGTCCTCACCGACGTGGATTTTTTCCAGGGCTGTGACGACTACCTGCGGGAGGCTCGCGCCGCCTGCGCCCTGCCGGTCATCCGCAAGGACTTCATCCTAGACCCCTACCAAGTGCTGGAGGCCCGGGTCTTGGGAGCGGATTGCATCCTGCTGATCGCCGCCTGCCTGACCGATGCCGAGATGCGGGACCTGAACGCCTTGGCGCTGTCCCTGGGCCTGGATGTCCTGATCGAGGTCCACGACCGCGGGGAGCTGGAGCGGGCCCTGCCCCTGCCCGGGCGGCTGATCGGCATCAACAACCGCGATCTGCGCAGCTTCCGGGTCAGCCTGGATACCACCCTGGGCCTGATCGAGGCCATCCCGCCCGGGAGGCTCCTGGTCACCGAGAGCGGCATTCTCGACCGCGCCGACGTGGCCCGGATGCGCGCCCAGGGCGTCAATGCCTTCCTGGTCGGCGAGGCCTTCATGCGCGCGGACGACCCCGGGGCGGAATTGCGTCGCCTGTTCGCGGGGCACTGAGGGGGCCTATAGGCGTTCAGACCCCTCTCCCCGGCCCTCCCCCACAAGGGGGGGAGGGGGACGGAAAACAACCGGGCGGGGCGGGCGCGGCCCCTCCACCCTCAATCCTAAGAGGCTGACATGAAAGCACGCGTTAAATGGCTGGATGGGGTGACCATGGTCGGGGAATCGCCCAGCGGCCATGCCCTGGTCATGGATGGTCCCCCGGATCAGGGTGGCCGCAACCTGGGCCCCAGGCCCATGGAACTGCTCCTGCTCGGCATGGGGGGCTGCACCGAGTTCGATGTCCTCTCCATCCTGCGCAAGGCGCGTCAGGACGTGACCGGCTGCGAGGTGGAATTGGATGCCCAGCGGGCCGAGGAGGATCCCAAGGTCTTCACCCGCATCCATGTCCACTTCGTCCTGACCGGCAGGAATCTGAGCGAGAAACACGTCGAGCGGGCCATCGCCCTGAGCGCCGAGAAATATTGCTCCGCCTCCATCATGCTGGGCGCCACCGCCCAAATCACCCACGACTTCGAAATCCGCGCGGCCTGAGCGCCGCACCCCTCTCCCCAGTCCTCCCCGGGGCACGAACGGTTACCTCGGGCGGTGCCGCCGTACCGGGTCCGACGGGCCGGGATGTCCCCCGGCTGTGGCCCTAGCAGCCTGTCGGACTTTCGCTGTGACACCCCGGACCGGTCAAGAACTGATCAATTTCGGTTGTCCCATGCAAGATTTCCGGCGCCCACGCAGATCGAAAACGTCCCAGATTTGGCGTAGGAACGCGGTGGTACGCTCAGTCCGACAGACTCCTAGGCCGGCCCCGTCAGACCCAGTAAACCGCGCCGGTCATGACCTTGGCCGTCAGCTTCATGGCGAGCTTGACCGGGGCCGGCAGCTCGACGCCGCCGGAGGCCTGGGCCAGTTCGGCATGGTGGATCTCGTCCGCCTTCATCTGCGCGAGAATGGCCCGGGTCTTGAGGTCATCGGTCGGCACCTCCGCCAGGTGCCCGTCGAGATGATTCTCCACCTGACGTTCCGTCTCCACCACGAAGCCGAGGCTCCACTTGTCCCCCGCCAGACCGGCGGCGGCGCCGATAGCCAGGGAACTGGCATACCAGAGGGGATTGAGCAGGCTTTTGCGATCCCCCAGCTCCTTGATGCGGCGCTCGCACCAGTCCAGGTGATCGTTTTCCTCCTGGGCCGAGCGGGCCATGCTGGCGCGTGTCTCCGCCAGGCGGGCGGTGAGGGCCTGACCCTGGTAAAGGCCCTGGGCACAGACCTCCCCCGTGTGGTTGATGCGCATCAGGCGCGCCACGTGGCGCCGTTCCCGCTCGCCCAGTTCCGTCTCCGGGAGACCGGCGGCGGGACTGGGGCGCTCCGTGACGAGAGACGGCCCGAAGAGGGTGCGTAACCCCTGGTCGAGGCCCATCACAAATTGATCCAGAGGGGTGTAATCACGGTTTTTCATGGCGGCGATGGTGTCTCTCGGCAAGGGGTGCGCCATGGGCGGACCTTGGGCCCCGGCGGTTATGGATCATAGCCTACCGCATCCCGCCGGCCCGTGGGGGGCTGGCACCCGCGTCCGGCCTGGCGCGGGGTCCGGGCCGGCTGATACGCGGGCGCCTTGCTTCCCCCTTCGGGCAGAGCGCCCCGATCAGGTAAATCGCATCTGACGGTCGATCAGTTCCACCGGGTGCAGCACCTCGACCTGTAAACCGGCCTCTTGGGCGCCCGCGGCCAGGTGGAGGGCGCAGCCGGTGTTGGTCGTGACCAGGATCGGGGCCTGGATGGCGATCAGGCTGGCGATCTTGGGGGCCAGCAGGGCGCGGGACAGGACGGGGCGTTGCAGGAGGTAGGTCCCGGCGGCGCCACAGCAAAAGGCGTTGTCGGGCAGTGGTACCAGGCTGATGCCGGGGATGCGGCGCAGCAGGGCGAAGGCCGCGTCTTTATCCCCCAGCCGGTTGCGTTGGGAACAGGGGACGTGGACCGCGACCCGTTGCGGCAAGGGGGCCAGATGCACCGTCGCGGGCCAGTCCCGGTCGGCCAACAAGCGGCAGAGGTCCTGGGTGGCGCCGAGGGGCGGATGGCCGCGCAGTTCCGCCACGCAGGCGCTGGCGAGACCTACGGGTGTCAAGCCGGCAAAGGCCGCCGCATTGCGCCTCAGTCGCTGGTCGGCCCCCTCGGGTAGGCCGTTGTGGCGGTGCAGGGCGCCGCAACAGGTCTGGTCGTCTGGCACCTCGATCTCGAGGCCAAGGCCGCGCAAGACCCTCATGCTGGCCTCGATGGCGCCAGGCTGGGCGGCGCGGGCGATAC
>JBATOB010000164.1:0-2004 GCA_049290655.1 Chromatiaceae bacterium
AAGCGGGTCATGCCCGTGATGCGGCAGTCGTTGCGGTCGGCATAGTTGAGGTACCAGAGGTTGCCGATCGCCAGCCCGGTGTCCAGGCGACTGGGCATCTCGGCGGTGGGGATATCCCCCGGGTCCAGGGCCAGGGCCTCCGGGCCCTCCCCGGCGGCGTTGACGGCCTGGCCATATTCCTTGGCGCTGCGGCTGTCCACCAGGCAATCCTGGTAGCGTCCGGCGGCGATGAGGGTGACGGCCGCGGGCTTGACGAAACCCTCACCGGTGAAGCGGGTGGCCAGCCCCCGGGCATGTTCCTCGCGCAGGGTGATGCGGGGGTCCAGGTGGCGTTCGCCCCGCGCCAGGCGGAGCAGCGGCGTCTGGGCGGTTTTGTGATCCTTGAGGCCAAAGCCACCCCAGGCCAGGAGGTCGAACAGCTCCGCCACCGCCACCGGGGCCAGATAGGCGCGATAGCGACCCGGCGGGATGGCGCGAGCCGGGCGGGCCAGGATCTCCAGGTCGCGGCGCACCCCCGCCAGCTTGGCCGCCAGGGCCTGGCGGTCCCAGACGAAACCGCTCAGATTGGCCTTGACCGCCTTGTCGCCCTCCAGGTAGCAACTGAAATCCAGATTGAAGCTGCGGCTGGCGTGCCAGTGACGGTGGCCCAGGGAACTGGCAAAGCCCGCGCTCAGCTCCCCGCTGGCCCAGATGCCGACCAGGTCCAGGCCCTCGGCGGCGCGGTGCAGGTCGGCGATGGCCCCGGGGCCATCCCAATTCCCATCGGCACCTCCCCCGTTCAAGATCTGGTGGCTCGTGGATGGCTCGGTCGCATAGTTGAGATAGGGATCCTCGGGAACATGGGGCAGGCGTTCCCGCAGACGCTCCATCAGGCCCCGGGCCCGGGCCAGGTCCTCATCCAGATCGCCGCTCACATCGCAGCTTGCCTGGGCCTGGCGCCGACCCTCGATCAGATCCAGGCTCAAACTCCAGGCGCGCAGGCCGCCGGCCTGACGCACCCGGTTGCCGTTGAGGCGCACGAAGTCCGAGGCCTCGCCGTCCAGGTTGCACAGCAAGACCTCGTCGCCCCGCAAGGATTGGGTCAGGCGGTGGGTGAGCTCGAAAAAGGCCGCGTCCTTCATTCCCCGCCTCCGAAGACCTCGACATCCCGAAAGAGGGCGGGCGGCGAGGCGTGGCCCACCGGCACCGCCTGATTGGGCTCGCCCTTGCCGCAGGTATAGACGCCCCGGACCTCCTGGCTGGCGGCATCGCCGACCCCGGCCAGGGAGCGCCAAAAGCTTGCGGAAATCCCGCGATAACCGGGGTTCCGCACCAGGCCGCCGAGCTCCCCGTCCTCGATCAGACGCCCCAACTCGCAGCCAAACTGGAACTTGTTGCGGCTATCGTCGATGGACCAGGAGCGGTTGGTGTCCATGAGGACGCCCCTTTCGACCTGGCCAATGAGGCTGGCCAGACTGTCCTGGCCGGGTTCCAGATTGAGATTGGCCATGCGATCGATGGGCGGTCGGTCCCAGGCGCAGGCGCGGGCGTTGGCGACGCCGGGCAGACCGGAGCGGGCCTGGGACAGGCGGCTACCCAGGGGCCGTTCCAGGATACCGGCGCGGATCAGGACCTGGCGCTCCGCCAGGGTGCCCTCGTCATCGGCGACGGCGCTGGCGAGTTCGCCGGGGACGCTGGGATCGAAGGTGACGTTGAGCAACTCCGAGCCGTAGCGGTAGGACCCGAACATGTCCAGGGTGACGAAACTGGTGCCGGCGTAATTGCGCTCATCGCCCAGGATGCGGTCCAGCTCCAGGGGGTGGCCGATACTCTCGTGGATCTGCAGCACCATCTGGCTCGGCATCAAAATCAGGTCGCGGACGCCCACGGGGCACTCCGGGGCCGCCAGCAGGGCGATGGCCTCCTCGGCGACCCGCTGGGCGTCCGCGTGGAAACCCACCCGGGCCAGGCGTTCGAGCCCGCCCTGACCGCCCCAGTCGGCGCCGCCGCCGTGGCGGCTCTGGG
>JBATOB010000165.1:0-8175 GCA_049290655.1 Chromatiaceae bacterium
GGCACGCATGGACAGGGTAAATCGCCGCGCCAGGGGGTAATAGTGGCGGTGGCGATAGGTGAGGCGCCAGTACTCCAGGGTACTCCCTGGCCCAGCCGTCTCCAGGGCCAGATTTTGCAGCAAGCCCTTGGTCGGAAAGACGGTGGTATTGCGCGAATCCTTGGTGTAGGAGGCATTCAGGACGTAATTGTTGTAGCTATCGCCATTGATGAGGGCAAACTCCTCGGCCACCGTCGAAAAGCCCGGCTTCAACTTGATGTATTGGTATTGGAGTCCCAGCCCGGCGCGGCTGACGTCCGAAATGGGCAGGCCCCAGTTGATGCCAGCAACGCCTAGGTCCGTTGAGTAGGGAGCGAGATCCAGATTTTCAAAATCGGTCTCCCGGTACGACAGGATGAAGCCGCGGCTGATACCGTTGATCGTGTAATAGGGGTTGGTGTAGCCCAATTCGTAAACCGTGTTGGCATCGCTGGTATTGAAGGCGAAGGAGACCCGCTTACCCGTGCCCATGAAGTTATTCTGAGTCACGCTGGTATTGAAGAGAATGCCCTGAGTCTGGGAATAGCCCACGCCGGCCATGAGGTTGCCGGAGGGCTTCTCCTTGACGGTGACATCCACGTCCACCTGATCCGGGGAACCTGGGACGGCCGGGGTCTCGATATTGACTTCATCGAAGAAGCCGAGGCGTTGCAGGCGTTCGCGGGACTGCTTGACCAGATCCGAGGAGAACCAGGCCGCTTCAAGTTGCCGCATCTCCCGGCGCAGCACCTCGTCGCGGGTGCGGGTATTACCCTTCATGTTCACGCGGCGAACATAGACGCGCTTGCCAGGATCGACGAAAAAGATGACCTTGACCTCTTTCTTTTCGTCATTGATCTCCGGGATGGTATTCACATTGGCGAAGGCATAGCCCTCGTCCGCGAGGCGGCGGGATATCCGCTCCGCGCTCTGGGTCGTCGCCTTGCGCGAGAAGGGCTCGCCGCGGCGCATGTGAATCAAGGGGAAGATTTTCTCGGCCGGCAAGGTCGGTTGGCCAGCCAGTTGGATATCGTTGACCATGAAGATGTCACCTTCATTGATGACGACCGTAATGTAGATTTCCTTGCGATCAGCGCTGATCGAGACCTGGGTGGACTTGATCTCGAACTTGATGAAGCCCCGGTCCAGGTAGAAGGAGCGCAAGGTCTCCAGGTCGCCGCCCAACTTCTGCTTGGAGTACTGATCGTTCTTGGAATACCAGGACGCCCAATTGGACTTGCCGAGCTTGAAGAGTCCCAGCAATTCCTTTTCGGGGAAGGCCTCATTGCCGATGACGTTGATCTGCTTGATGCGCGCCGTCAGGCCCTCGATGATATCAATCGTGACCCGCACCCGGTTACGATCCAGGGGCGATACCGTGGTCTGGATCTCGATACCATATTTGCCGCGGGAGAAATACTGATTCTTTAGTTCCTGTTCGATGCGATCCAGGATGGATTTGTTGAAGACACGGCCCTCCGCGAGGCCGATCTCCTTGAGGGCGGCGCGCAGCGCCTCCTCATCGATATCCTTGTAGCCCGTCAAAATGATCTCCGAGACCGCCGGGCGTTCCTGGACCGTGACGACGAGGACGGTGCCGTCTCGCTCGACCTTCACGTCCTCGAAGAAGCCCGAGGCATAAAGGGAGCGAATGCTCTTGGCCGTGACCTCGTCCGTGGTGCTGTCGCCAATCTTGGCGGGGAGCAGGCTGAAGACGGTGCCGGCGGAGATACGCTGGAGGCCCTCGATGCGGATGTCGGTCACCTTGAAGGTGTCCGCCAGGGCAGTCACTGGCCCGTTCAACAGCAGGCCCAGCGCCAGGACGATCAGGACCAGGGCATGGCGGGCCACCCCTGAAAAACTTCTCTTGGAAACGCCCAAAGCTCATCCCCCTTTGCGGAGAAGCCGCCTGCCGCGACGGCCAGAATCATGACCGGTTAGTATAGGCGAAGGGAATCGCGAACAAAACCATCATGGAGGCCCCGCGGCCAAGGAATACCTCAGGCAGGGGCCTAAAAAGCTGGCGAGGAGCGCCGGCCCGCCCTGTTAATTCAGGAGGCGCTGGATATCGGCGAAGAAGGCCAGGGACATGAGGGCGGCGAGCAAGGCGACACCAATACGCTGACCCTGCATCTGGACCTGTTCGGACAAGGGTCCGCCCTTGATCGCCTCGACCAGGAAAAAGAGCAGATGTCCCCCATCTAGGACGGGGATAGGCAAGAGGTTGAGTACGCCCAGACTGATGCTGACGACGGCCAGGAACTTGATGAAATAGTTCCAGCCATGGCTAGCGCTGCGCCCAGCGCTTTCCGCGATGGAGATGGGACCGCTCAAATTCTCGATGGAGGCCTGACCCGTCAGCATGCGGCCCATGACCTTGAGCATCAGCCAGCTCATGTCCGCCGTCTTGGCGATGGCGGCGCCAAGGGCATCCACCGGCCCCAGCCGCACCACGGCGCGATATTGCGCCAACAGTTCTTCGGGCACTTCAACCCCGGCGCCGACACGGCCAATCTCCCCGGTGGGACCAGGGGCGATGCGCGGTGTCAGGGCCAGTTCCAGCTCCTGGCCACCGCGGGCTATCCGCACCCGGAGGGTCCGACCCGGATGGTCCCGCACCATGGCGACCCAGGCGTCCCAACTAGCGATGGGCTGATCGTTGGTGCTCAGGATCAGGTCGTCGGGCTTGAGACCGGCCTCAGCGGCCGCCTCGCCGGGAATGACCTCGCCCAGCACGGGCGGCAACAGGGGGCGGGCCGGCGCCAGACCGAGATTAGCGAGGATGGCCGGATCTTCCGGCAGGGCCGCCAGGGCCTGGCCATTGAGCACGTAGATGCGCTCGTCTCCCTCGGCGTCACGTATCCGTACCGGCAGATCCCGGCCATCCAGTGCCTCGGCCATCAAGGCAAAGACCGCCGCCTCCCAGGTCGGAGTGGGACGATCACCCACCCGAAGTAGCTCGTCCCCGGCCTCCAGCCCCGCATCGGCGACGATGGAACCGGGGGCGACGGTCCCGATCAGGGCGCGACTGCCGGTGTCCCCCGTCACCAGAATGCCCCAGTAAAGCAAGATGGCAAACAGGAGGTTGAAGACGGGACCGGCAAGCACAATGGCGGCGCGACTCCAGAGTTTCTGCCGGTTGAAGGCCCGATGGACCTCCGCCGGATCGACCTCTTCCTCGCGCTCATCGAGCATCTTGACGTAGCCGCCCAAGGGGATACCCGCCAGGACGTATTCGGTGCCATCACGCCGGCTCACCCAACGCATCAGGGGACGTCCGAAGCCGATGGAGAAACGCAGTACCTTGACCCCCAGGCGGCGAGCCACCCAGAAGTGGCCGAACTCATGCACCGCGATGAGGATGGCGAGGGCGACGATGAAGGAGAGGATGGTATGGAGTAGGTCAGGCATGGCCTACTTTCAGACCAGGGTTGGCAGCAATTGTTCCGCCATGGCCCGGGCCTGGCGATCCACTTCGAGCAGACTCTCCAGCCCATCCCGGCTGACGGCCTGGGCTGGCAGCCGCTCCAGCGTCGCGCCAACCAGGCTGGAAATGGCGGTATAGCGGATGCGCCCCGCCAGGAAGGCCGCCACGGCGATCTCATTGGCGGCATTGAGGATGGTGGGGGCCGTGCCCCCGAACTCGGCGGCCTGGATCGCCAGGGACAGACAGGGGAAGCGGTCCAGTCCTGGCGGCTCGAAGTCCAGGCGACCGATGGCGCAGAGATCCAGGGGTGATACGCCGGAGCTCAGGCGCTCGGGCCAGGCCAAGCCGTGGGCGATGGGGGTGCGCATGTCCGGGTTGCCCAACTGGGCCAGTACCGAGCCGTCCACGTACTGCACCAGGGAATGGATGACGCTCTGGGGATGAATGACGATCCGGATACGTTCCGGCCGGGTGCCGAACAGCCAGCACGCCTCGATGAGCTCCAGACCCTTGTTCATCATGGTAGCGGAATCCACCGAGATCTTGCGCCCCATCCGCCAGTTGGGGTGGGCGCAGGCCTGGTCCGGGCTCACCTGGTCGAGCGCCGCCAGGGGCCGGTTGCGAAAGGGCCCGCCGGAAGCGGTGAGGAGGATACGCTCCACGCCCACCTGGTCGAGGCCGTGTTCATAACCCGTGGGCATACATTGAAAGATGGCGTTGTGTTCGCTGTCGATAGGGAGCAGCAGGGCGCCGCTGGCGGCGGCGGCGGACATCAGGATCTCACCGGCGATGACCAAGGCCTCCTTGTTGGCCAGGAGCAGCCGCTTGCCGGCCCGGGCGGCGGCTAGGGTGGGTAGCAGACCAGCGGCGCCAACGATGGCCGCCATAACGATGTCCACCTCGGGCAGAGCGGCCACCTGAGCCAGGGCCTCGGGCCCCGCCAGCACCTCCGGGGCCCCGGCCATATCCGCGAGCAGGTCACGTAGGCGCTCCGCCGCGCTGGCATCCGTCAGGACGGCAAGGACCGGACGGTGGCGGCGACACTGCTCGGCCAGACGCTCGGCATCCCGGTTGGCGGTCAGGGCGACCACGCGATAAAGCTCCGGGTGGCGCCCCACCACATCCAGGGTGCTGATGCCGATGGAACCCGTAGCCCCCAGAACGCAGATCCCCTTCATGTCGGGACCCCCAGCCAGATCAGACCCAGGACGAAAAAGGGCGCGGCGGCGGTCAGGCTGTCGATACGATCCAGAAGGCCGCCATGGCCGGGCAGGAGATGGCCGGAATCCTTGACCCCCTGACGGCGCTTGAGGAGACTTTCAAAAAGATCGCCCACCACGGAGATGAAGGCCGTGGTCAGGCACAGCATGAGTGCCCCCAGCGTGGCGAGCGGCGCTAAATCCAGCCAGTAGCCCAGTGCCAGGCCCAGCAGGGCCGCGCCAGCCCCGGCCCCCAATACCCCCTCCCAGGTCTTGCCCGGACTGAGAACAGGGGCCAGCTTGCTCCTGCCCCAGCGGCGGCCGGAAAAGTAGGCGGCGATGTCCGCCGTCCATATGAGGATCAGGAGAAAGAGCACTAGGGCGGGACCCCGGGGCGAGGCGCCGTGGAGTTGTGTCATGGCCAGCCAGGGACCGGTCAGCGCCAGCAGTCCCGCCAGCAGGCGCCCTGGGGCTGGACCCGCGCCAGGTTCGATCTGCCTCAGCCGAAAGAGCCAGACCGCCACCAGCCACCACCAGAGGCTGACCAGCAAGAGCAGGGGCGCCACCTCTGCCTCGGGCAGAAACCAGAGCAGGAGCAGGGTGGCGCCGATGAGGACAACGTAGCCTAGCCTGGCGGCTGACCCCGTCAGGCCCGCCAGGGCCGACCACTCCCAAGCAGCGCCCAGCAGGATCAGGCCCAGGGCCAGGGCGAAACCAGACGGGGGCAAGGCCAGCACCGCCAGAATGGCGACCGGGGCCAGAATCGAGGCGGTAAGGACGCGACTCTGGAGGCTGGTCAACGCCATGTGGATACCCGGTCCGGATCGTGCGGAGATTCCGGGGCCGAGTCCGGAGCCTGGGCGCTCTGCCCCATCACCTGCTCGGAGGTCTGGCCGAAGCGACGTTGGCGCCGCCCATAATCGGCCAGGGCCTCGATAAAGGCCTCGGCGCCAAAGTCCGGCCACATGAGATCGGTAAAATAGAGCTCGGCATAAGCCGACTGCCAGAGCAGAAAGTTGCTCAACCGCCGCTCGCCGCCGGTACGGATGAAAAAGTCGGGGTCCGGCAAGCCGGCGGTCGCCAGTTGGGTCGCGAGGGTAACCTCGCTGAGGGTATCCGGATCCAGCCGCCCCGCGACGGCCGCCTGGGCGATACGCCGCGTCGCCTCGGTCAGGTCCCAACGGCCGCCATAGTTAGCGGCGATCTGCAAGGTCAACTTGGTACTGGCCGCCGTCGCCACCTCGGCCTCGGCGATCTCTTGCCGCAAGCGTTCGGGGAAGGCCCCAAGATCGCCAATGACGCGCAAGCGCCCACCATTCTCCTTGAGCTTTTTCACCTCGGATCTCAAGGCGGTGAGGAAGAGTTGCATGAGGAAATCGACTTCGGGTCTGGGTCGCCGCCAATTCTCGCTGCTGAAGGCGAAGAGGGTCAGGACCTCGATCCCCTGGCGGATGCTCTCCTCGACCACGGCCCGGACGCTTTTGACTCCCGCACGGTGCCCGGCGCCGCGCGGCAGATGACGCGCCCGCGCCCAACGGCCATTGCCATCCATGATGATGGCGACGTGCCGGGGGACGGCGCCCGCTTTCTCGCTCGTATTGTTGGCCATGCCGTGCTCCCGTCCTGGTCCGCCGGATCAGATGGCCATGAGGTCCTTTTCCTTTGCCTCCAATACTTGATCGACCTCCTTGACGTATTTATCGGTCAGCTTCTGGATGGATTCCTGGCCCCGACGCTCGTCGTCCTCGGAAATCATCTTCTCCTTGACCATCTCCTTGAATTCGTTATTGGCCTCGCGCCGGATGTTGCGTATGGCCACCCGGCCCTGCTCCGCCTCGGAGCGCGCCACCTTGATGAGATCGCGGCGGCGTTCCTCGGTCAGCGCCGGCATGGGCACCCGGATCACGGCCCCGGCGGTATTGGGGTTGAGCCCCAGATCGGACTGCATGATGGCCTTCTCGACCACCGTCACCATGCCCTTTTCCCAGGGGGCCACGGCCAGGGTGCGGGCATCCTCGGCGGTGACGTTGGCCACCTGCTTGATAGGCACCTCATTGCCGTAGTAATTGACCCGGATGTGATCAAGCAGGGAGGGATGGGCGCGACCGGTGCGGATCTTGGCCAGCTCGAGGCCCAGGGCCTCGACGCTCTTCGCCATCCGCGCCTCGGCGTCCTTGTTGACATCGTTGATCATCTCAGTCTCCGCTCTCGACCAGGGAACCGATGGCCTCGCCCTGGATCAGGCGCATCAGTGCCCCGGATTGATGGATATTCATAACGCGCATGGGGATGTGATTATCCCGGCAGAGGACGATGGCCGTGGTATCCATGACCTTGAGGTTCTCGCGCAAGGCCTGATCATAGGTCAAGCGCGGGTAGAAAACGGCTTGGTCGTCCTTCATGGGATCGGCGGAATAGACACCATCGACCTTGGTGGCCTTAATGAGCAGTTCGGCGCCTATCTCCACCGCGCGTAGGCTGGCGGCCGAATCCGTGGTGAAGAAGGGGTTGCCCGTGCCGGCGGCGAAGATGACCACCCGCCCCCTTTCAAGATGACGCAGGGCGCGACGGAGGATGAAGTCCTCGCAGACCTGGTTGATCCGTAGGGCGGACATAACGCGCGTACCGACGCCAAGGTGCTCTAGGGCATCCTGCATGGCCAGGGCATTCATGACCGTGGCCAGCATGCCCATGTGGTCCCCGGTCACCCGGTCCATGCCGGCCCCCGCCAGACCCTCGCCCCGAAAGATGTTGCCGCCGCCAATGACCAGGGCAAGCTGAATGCCCGTATCCGCCAGCCCCTTTACCTCTTCCGCAAGCCGGCCCATGATGCCGGGGTCAATGCCAAACTGGCCGCCCCCCATGAGGGCCTCGCCGCTGAGTTTGAGCAGAATCCGCCGATAGGCTAGTTGGGACACGGGATAAGCCCTCCTGTGGGGTGATCCGCGGAATTATAGTGGGCCGCCGCGACATGGGCGGAGGGGCCAAGGCGGAGCCGTCCCAGGGGCCGCCTAGAGCCAGGCAAGGGACCACTTCGACTTACGCCTTTGCGTGCCCCCAACCATCTCGCTAGTCGCCACGCACCTGGGCCATGACCTCGTCGGCGAAGTTTTCCTGCTTCTTCTCGATGCCCTCGCCAACCTCGACGCGCGAGAAACGATGGACCTTGGCAGCGGCGCGGCCAAGCAGCTTTCCGACCGTGACCTCGACGTCCTTGACAAAGGGCTGACCCAGCAAGGTCATCTCCTCCATATACTTGCGGACGCGACCCTCAATAATTTTGTCCACGATCTCCGCCGGCTTACCACTCTCCAAGGCCTGGGCGCGGAAAATGTCCTTTTCCTTCTCCAAAATCTCGGCGGGGACCTGGGTGGCATCGACACAGAGGGGGTTGCTGGCGGCGACATGCATGGCGATGTCCTTACCCAGCTCGGCGTCTCCACCTTCCATCTCCACCAGGACGCCAATGCTCACCCCATGGAGGTAACTGTGCAACTGGCCCTTGGCGTCCTCGAAACAGACCAGGCGGCG
>JBATOB010000166.1:0-2148 GCA_049290655.1 Chromatiaceae bacterium
CCGCGGGGCTGGCCCTGGCGGCCCTGGTGGTCCTGACGATCCAGACGGCGCTGATGTTGGTGTTCGACCCGCGCTATGTCGACTTCCCCTTCGCCCAACTCAGCGGCGGGCTCATGCCCTTTGTGGTGCTGGCGTTGCGAAGACAGCAAGGGCCCAGGCCCGTGGCGGAAAAGATCGCCGCCACGATCCTGGCGCTGGCGGCGGTTTACATTCTGCTCAACGAAGGTGTCGCCAATTGGCAGGCCGTCGGCTTCTGCCTGGCCCTGGCGGTGCTCGCCCTTACCCTGGTGAGCGCCCGGGGCGAGCCAGACTGAGAACCAGCAAGCCGACCGCAAACCCGGCCATGCCGCCATTCTGCATCACCAGTCCGAAGCCGGCGGCGCCGAGGGCGAGGGCGAAGAGCAGGACCGACGGCCAGAGCAGATGCAGGCAGGCCGCCACCACCGCCACCCCGCCAAAGGCCCCTTGGTTGAAGAGCAGGATGGCGAGATTCATGGTCGAACAGAGCCAGGTATCCAGGCCCTCCTGACAGGCCAGAAAGACATGGGTGTTCTGAATGACCATATGGCGCAGGTAGTAGGCGTAGAAGACTGAGCCGAACCCGATCGCGATCAGCCAGTTCATCTGGCGGGCACTGGGCTGGAAACAGGGTTTCATCGCTAGCTCTCCTTCAGGCATGAAGATTCATGGAAGCCCCGGAGCCGGGGCCGACCTCGACCCAAGGCTGACCCTCTCGGGCATGAAACCGGGCCCCTGGCGGCATCAAGGCCTGGGCAAGGGGCCTGATGGGGCCGCTCCGGGCCATGCCTCAGCGGGGCACTGCTAGGAGGCATCCTCCTCGATCCATTTGCGCAGTTCCACCGGCTTGACCTTGGCGCGCATCCGCATATTGACCATCTCCACCCCCAGCGAGAAGGCCATGGCGAAATAGATGTAGCCCTTGGGGATGTGCAGGTCGAAGCCCTCGCCCACCAGGGCGAAGCCGATCAGGACCAGGAAGCTCAAGGCCAACATCTTGATGGTGGGGTGCTTGTCCACGAAGTCGCCAATGGGTTTGGCCGCGAACATCATGACGCCCACCGCCAGGACGATCGCGATCACCATCACCGGGACTTGATTGACCATGCCGACGGCGGTGATGACGGAGTCGAGGGAAAAGACGATGTCGATGATGGCGATTTGCACCACGATGGACAGAAAACCGGCCCCCGCCTTGCCGGCCAGGGAGGGCTCGCCCGCCTCGGGCCCCGCCACGGCCTCGTGGATTTCCATGGTGCTTTTGAAGAGCAGGAAGAGCCCGCCCAGAATCAGGATCAGGTCCCGCCCCGAGATCTCCTGCCCCAGGATAATGAACCAGGGGGCAACCAGCCTCATCATCCAGGCCAGGGATAGCAGCAGGGCGATGCGGGTACCCATCGCCAATGCCAGGCCGATCACCCGTCCCCGCTGGCGCTGATGCTCCGGCAGCCGGCCCACCAGGATGGTGAGGAAGATGATGTTGTCGATACCGAGCACGATCTCGAGCGCCGTCAGGGTCGCCAGGGCCAGCCAGGCCTCGGGCAAAAAGATCCAGTCAAACATCCAAACCCCCTTCTCAATTGAAGGCGAAAAACATTTATGAAATCGGCCCATCGGCTAGGATCCCGGCTGTCCCGCGTCCCCCTGCGTACGCCAGAGCGGAGGCGGATGCTACCCGATCCCTGTTGGGAAGGCCCGTCTGGCCAGGATGAGAGGGCGGCTTAAGCAGGGCCTCCGGGTGGCATTATGCCTGATGAGGTCCTCGGTCGTCGTTTGGGAAGTTCCGGCGCCAGGGTGCTACCGGCCGTGGCCCTTTAAGCGCGATGCTGGAGCCAGTTCGTCAGAAAATACGGGTTATGCCGTGGCTTTGGATTGCGACCGATGGCTAAATGCCCAAACAGCGCCTCGAATTGCGCCGCCCGGTTGATATCGACGTCAATGAGGATGTTCATGTCAGGCAGGGATGCGATCCAAAGTGATGTAGTAGGTTAAAATACAGCGGTAACCATCTATAAATACCAGTACCGCCTAAAATACCAGTACCGCCTATAAACACTCCGCTGACGCCCGCAGACGAGCGCCTGTTGGCGCGACGGAACCAGCACCCGCAGTTGCGCGGGCGGGTCGAGC
>JBATOB010000167.1:0-1688 GCA_049290655.1 Chromatiaceae bacterium
GCGCGGGCGAGGGCAATGGCGCGGGCGGCCCCTTCTTGATCTCGAACCGCCTGCCGCAACTCTGCCCAATCAAGCCAGGTGGGGGCGTTCAGGGGGCGCTCCCCCAGGCCCGCCCGCAGCAGCGCCAGGGCCTTGGGATGAGGGTCGGGGTCGGTCACCATGAGTTGGCGCACCCAGGCGCGTGCCGCCTCCCCGCCACTCCAGGGAAGATGGGGGGGCTGAGGCCCTTGTGAAACCTGGCTGGGCAGGGGCTCCACCCAGACCCTCGTCTCTAGCCGCTTGACCCAGCCGCCATGGAGCGCCGCCGCGGACCAGAGGGCGCAGGCCACGGCCAGCGCGACCATGGCCCCCAGACGGATGAGCCAGGAGCGAGCGGGCGGTGGCGGTGCCGAGGTGGACGATGAAGGGTCAGCGTGCATCCCTGTGGCGTCGCCCGCCGCGATCAGGCCGCCTTGCTCAGGTCGCGTTTGTCGGATGCACCGTAGTTGTAGTAGTAGCTGGTGTAGTAGGCGTACTGGCTGCTGTGACGCTCGATCCGGTTGAGTACAGAGCCGAGCAGGGTGGCGTCGACGGCGCGCAGGCGCTTGACCGCCTCGCGCAGGGCCGAGCGTCCAACCTTGCCGGCGGCGGAGACCAGCAGGACGCCGCCGACCTGGGTGCTGAGCGCGATGGGATCGGCCAGCCCCATGACAGGGCTGGAGTCGACAATGACGTAGTCGTAGCGCCGCGCCAACTCCTCGAACAAGTGGCTGCACGTCGATGAACTCAGCAGCTCGGCCGGGTTGGGCGGGGGCGTGCCCGCCGTGAGGAGGGTCAGGTTATCGATGCCCGTCGCATAAAAGACGCCGTCCAGCCCTTCCCGCACCAACAACTCGGTAAGGCCGGGCCCTCGCGGCACCTTGAAGACGCGATGCAGCCGGGGTTTGCGCAGGTCGGCATCCACCAGCAACACCGAGGCACCGGTATGGGCCAGGACTATGCCCAGATTGACCGTGGTGGTGGACTTGCCCTCGCCCGGTACCGAACTGGCGACCATGAGCAGCCTGGGGGCGCCACCCGCCGCCGAGAACATGAGACTGGTGCGGACCGACCGGAAGGCCTCCGACAGGCTGTGGTCGCGGTGCGAATGGGACAACAACTCGATGGGGGTGCCCGCCGGCAGCGCCTTGAAATCGATGCTGGGCACCACGCCAAGAGGCGCCAGTCTGGTCAGGCGCCCGACATCCTCGGGGTCGCGGACGGTGTTGTCGAGCATATTGAGCAGGAACGCCAGCCCGACACCACCAAGGAGGCCGAACAGCAAGGACTTCAACAGGTTGTTGCGAAGGTAGGGACCGGAGGAGACGGTGGGGACGAGGGCGCGGTCGATCACGGAGCCGACGGCGCGCTCCATGCCCGCGACCACGCCGACCTCTTTCATGCGCTCCAGGAGGGCAACATAGAGGCTGCGGTTGGTCTCCCACTCGCGTTTCAGGATCTGGTATTGAATGGAGCGATCCTGCAGCTCGAGCAGTTCCTGTTTCTGCTCCTCGACCGCCTGGGCGAGGCGCGCCTCCCGATCGGTGAGACCGGCGTAATCGACACCCAGACTCCTGACCAGGTTGCTCCGCGCCTCCTCGAGCCCCAGGCGGTCTTCTTCCATCTGGCGTTTCAGCTCCTGCATCCGCGGATATTCGTCGGTGTAGGTC
>JBATOB010000168.1:0-4520 GCA_049290655.1 Chromatiaceae bacterium
TCGAGGTGCTGGGGGGCTTTGCCAGCGCCATCTTCCTCCTGGGCGTGGCCCTGATGATGGTGGTGAGCTCCGTCGAGCGCATCCTGTCGCCACAGCCGATCCAATTTCAAGAAGCCATCGTCATCGCCGTGCTGGGCTTGCTGGTCAACCTCGTGTCCGCGCTCATTCTGGGCAAGGCGCATCACCAGGATCACGACCACCACCACGGCCACGGGCATCACCATGATCACCCCCACGACCAGGGGCAAAATCCCGATCTGAACCTGAAGTCGGCCTACCTGCACGTCATTGCCGATGCGGCAACTTCGATATTGGCCATCGTCGCCCTGATGGGTGGCTGGGTTTACGGCTGGATGTGGCTCGACCCGGCCATGGGCATCCTGGGCGCCATCCTGGTGGCGGTCTGGGCCAAGGGGCTGATTATCGAGACCAGCAAGGTGCTCCTGGATCGGGAGATGGATCACCCGGTGGTTGATGAGATCCGCGAGGTCGTGGAAACCGGTGCCGACGCGGGAGATACGCGCATCACCGACCTGCATGTCTGGCGGGTGGGTAAGAATGTCTACGCCTGCACGCTCACGGTACTCACCCACGACCTCGCCCTGACCCCGGACGCTATTCGCAAGCGCCTGGCCGTCCACGAGGAGATCGTCCACACGACCATCGAGATTCAGGTTTGTCCGGACGTCATGCCCCGGCCCGGTGGGGCGATGGCCTAAAGGCGTCCCCCTGGTACCCCGCCGACCCCTCTCTCCAAGCCTGATGACGAGATCAATAGCATGTCCGCCCTAGAGACCCTCACCGCCATTTTTTCCACCTTCGGCCTCATCTTCCTGGCCGAGATCGGGGACAAGAGCCAATTGGTCTGCATGACCCTGGCCGCTCGCCATCGCCACCTGCCGGTGCTGCTCGGCGCCATCGCCGCCTTCCTTATCCTCAATACCTTGGCGGTCGTCTTTGGCGCCGGTCTGGCGCAGTGGATACCGGAAAGAGTCCTGGCGGGGGCCGTGGCCTTGCTCTTCGGGGCCTTTGGCATCAAGTCCCTGCTTGCCCAAAAGGAGGTAGCGGAGGATGGCGAGGTCGAGGAAAAGCCCGGCCATGGCATCTTCGCCACCACCTTCCTCATGCTCTTGCTGGCGGAGATGGGCGACAAGACCCAAATCGCCATTGCCGGCCTGGCCAGCACCCTGCCCGCCCTGGCGGTCTGGATCGGCGCCACCCTGGCCCTGATCACCACCTCGGCCCTGGGGGTCTGGCTGGGGGTCACCCTCCTCAGACGCATCCCCATCCATCGGCTCCACCAGGTCAGCGGGGTCTTTTTCCTGGTGCTGGCGGCCTTCGCGGCGGCGCGGGTCTTCTGAGGGGGTTCTGGATCAGGTGCTCGCCCCGCCCGCTTCCTGGGCCGGGCGACCCTCGCGGGCCTTCTTGATCAGCCAATCGGTGATATCGAGCCGACCCTCGTGACCACGGCCAGCATCGCCGATGACCCGGTAACGCTCATCCACAATGATGCTCGGCACCGAGTTGACCTGGAAACGCTTGGCGCTGGCCTGGGCCTGGCGCAACCGGGTGCCCACGGCGACGCTGTTGAACTGCTTTTGAAAGGCCTCCGGGTTAAGCCCCTGCTTGGCCACCCAGTCCAGGACCGCCTTTTCCGTGTAAAGATTCAGCCGCTGTGTGCCGACGGCATCGAAAACCGCTTGATCCAGGCGCTCCAGGGTACCTTCCAGTTCCAGGGCATAGTAGAGTCGCGCCAGGATGGTCCAGGCCGCGCGCCCGAAGGTGACGGGCAGACGCTGAAACTCGACGTCGGCCGGCAATTCCTTGGCCCAGGCCGTAATCAGGGGATTCAAGTCCGCGCAATGCGGGCAGCCATAGGAGAAGAACTCGCTGACCCTGACCGCCTGCCCCGGCGCGCTCGTCAAGGGGTCCGGCAGGGTCTCCCAGTCGCGGCCTTCCACCCAATCCTCATCCCAGGGCCAGGCCCAGGCCTGGGGCAGCGCGGCCAGACCCAGCGAGGCGGCTAAACCAGCATGAAAATCGCGACGGGTCATGGCCATGGCGTACCTCGGTGGAAGAAATGGGCCTAGCGAGCAGGCGGTTCGGAGGATGGGGCGTCCCCGCCGCGAGCGCTGGCTGGTTGTGACCGGCCTCGAAGGGCTGGCGGCGCGCCGGGGGAGCCTTGCCACAGGGACCAGAGGCTGGTGAGCAGCACCAGGATAAAACACAGCAGCGCCCACTGGACCAAGGACAGGCCAAAAACCACCAGGGCCTTATCCTCGCAGAACCCGGTCGCCAGAAACAAATCGGGTTGTAGCTGACCCAGCCACTCCACCAGCCGCTCGATGGGACTGAGTTCGCTGCCAAGACAGGCAACCGCGCCCGGGGGCTGCTCCTGCAGCCAGGTCTGATAGGCCGCCGTGGCCGTACCGCCCGCCGCCACGAGGGCGACCAGACCGCCCATGACCAGGCGCGCCAGACCCCGCCCCGGCAAGAGGGCCGCGCCGAGGGCCAGTACGGCGATCAGCATGAAGAGCAGCCGCTGGAAAATACAGAGATGACAGGGCTGCAAGCCGAGCCAGTGGGTAACAAGGATGCTGGCCAAGGCCAGGGCGGCGCTGCCCGTGGCCAGGATCAGCCAGGTTTTGCGATCCCTATCGATAGTCATGGGATACCCCCTCCAACTCGAACTTAAGCATGACAAACCTCCGATCTCGGCTCCCGGATCAGGGCACCCTATTGAGCGCCTGGCCTAGCCGTATGATCCCAGCGGCCACCCACCCAACAAAGGTCGGGATCATGAGGCCCCCTTGGGGGTGTCGTAAAGGAAGAAATGGCCCACCCCGCCCACCTCTTGGCTGTGAGTTCGCCTTCTTCATGCCGATGGCGTCACCCGAGCATAGCCAGCAGCCTATTCATCGCAGGCGCCGCTACCTGTTCAAGGTGACGACGGACTCGCCGTCAGGCCGTCAAGAGTTGCTTGATCTCCATCACCGATAAGACCCGGCCGACGCTCTTGACCTCGCCATCGACCGCCAGGGCCGGGGTGCTCATGACCCCAGCATCAATGATGGCATTGATGTCCGTCACCTTCTCCAGTTCATAGTCCAGGGCGAGGGACCTGGCGGCGACATCGGCATTGAGGGCCAAGGTGGCGCACTTGGCGCAGCCGGAGCCCAGGATTTGCAGCTTGATCATGTCTCATTTACTCGATTAAGGGTAGAAGGTACCAAACACCAGGCCGGTGATGGTCGCCATGACCACCACCAGCGAACAGTAGATGACCGTCTTGGGCGTACCCAGGATGCTCCGGATCACCAGCATGCTAGGTAACGACAGGGCCGGGCCGGCCAGCAACAGGGCGAGGGCCGGACCCTGGCCCATGCCCGCGCCCAGCAGCCCCTGGACGATGGGCACCTCGGTCAGGGTAGCAAAGTACATGAAGGCGCCGACCAGGGCGGCGAGGAAGTTGGCCGCCAGCCCATTGCCCCCAACCGCCACCGCGACCCACTCGGCGGGGATCATGCCCTCGTGACCAGGGCGCCCCAGCAGAAAGCCCGCCACCAGGACCCCGGCCAACAGCAGCGGCAGGATGAGTTTGGCAAAACCCCAGGTCTCCGCGAGCCACTCCTCGCCCTCTCCCGGCCGCAGGGCGGCGGCCAGCGCCACGCCCATCACGCTGGCCGTGAAGGCCAACTCCAGGTGCCCGGGGATCAGCCAGAACAGCAGGGCGCTCAGGCCCGCAGCCCCAGCCAGGGGAGGCCAGGGCCAGCGCCAACGCCAGGCCAACAGCAGGGCCAGACCCAGGGCAGCCAAGGCAGTCAGCGGCCACTTCCAGACAAAGATGGCATGCCAGACCCCGCTGTCCTCGGCACTGGCCGGTGCCCAGTTGGCCAGGACCAGAATCATCACCTGCAGGGAAAAAAAGAGGAGGGTTTCGCCGATGGGCCTGCCAGTCCCGCCGCCCAGGAGCAGGCCCTTCTGCCGCATGGCCCGCGTCTGCTCCTCCTGACGGTAGATCCAATGCATGATGACCCCGATGACCAGGGCAAAGATGACCGCGCCCACCGCCCGCGCCACCCCCAGTTCCAGGCCAAGGATTTTGGCGGTAAGAATGATGGCCAGCACATTGATGGCCGGACCGGCGTAGAGAAAAGCGATGGCGGGCCCCAGACCGGCACCGCGCCGGTAGATGCCACCGAACAGGGGCAGCACGGTGCAGGAGCACACCGCCAGGATCGAACCGGACACCGAGGCGACACCGTATGCCGCCGCCTTATTAGCCGTCGGCCCGAGATATTTCATCACCGCGTCCTTGCTCAGAAAGACCGCGATGGCCCCGGCGATGAAGAAGGCCGGTACCAGGCAGAGCAGCACGTGCGCCGCGAGGTAGGAGGCGAGGCTGGCGACGCCGCTTTGCAGGGCGGCGATGACGATGTCCATTGATCAGCCCTTCAGGCGCACACCCTGGTTGTCATGGTTTGACTTTCTCAATGAAGTGTAAATGCAGCATTGAGAAT
>JBATOB010000169.1:0-5270 GCA_049290655.1 Chromatiaceae bacterium
GCCTCTCGGCCTGAGGCCGGGGGAGATGCCTTGCATCGGGGGTGGCATAGTGCTCATGGCCAGCGGCATTCACTTGGGGATGCGGCGCGATCCTGGTCAGGGCCCGGCATAAAAAAGGGCCGCTAGAATGGGGTGTGTGTCCACCCTGGCGGCCCAACTGGCTTGCTGCCCAGAAACTATGGTGGACCCTTCAGGCAATCCGGAGGGGTCCCTGCCCGTGGCATCCTGCTTCTAGCGGGTTCTGACTTCTCGTAAATCTAGTGGGCGACCTTGCCTGGCCACCCGGAAAACGCTCACTGAATAGACCTCTGGCTGGATCAGCGCAAGGTCTCGGATTTCGCCAGGCGGCGACGCACCTCGGAGGCCTTGTCGTTCCCCCTCACGATGCCAATGAGTAGGCCAGCGGCCAGCAGAGCCAGCACAAAGCCCCCGATGGTCAAGGCATCAAAGCTCATGGTTGCTTCTCCGTGAAACTAAAACCCATTGAAAGCGAAATAAAATCTTGATCCCGACAGGGGTACCCCGCAAGTGTAAGGCTCAATGATTTCTTCAGTATTTCGGTATATAATTATTTTGTTACAAAGTGTAACCGTTGTCGCCGGCCCTAGCGGTACTGATGACCTGGCAATATGTGCTCGGGTGATGACGTCGGGCTGGCGGTGACCAGCCCAGGTGTCGGGAAAAAAGGAGATAGCTTGCCCTGATGACCGATCACCCCACCCGTCTCCTGATCGTGGATGACGATAAATATATTCGGGCCCTCCTTACCCGTTACCTGACCCAGGAGGGATTCGCCGTGGCTGGGGTGGAGAATGGTGCCGCCATGGATGCTTGGCTGGCCCGAAATCAGGCGGATCTGGTGATCCTGGACCTCATGCTGCCGGGGGAGGATGGTCTCTCGGTGGCACGGCGCTTGCGGCGGGATTCGTGCGTGCCGATCGTCATGCTGTCGGCGCGCGGGGACGATATCGACCGCATCGTGGGCCTGGAGGTGGGCGCCGATGACTATCTGGCCAAGCCCTTCAACCCCCGCGAGCTCCTGGCGCGGATTCGCGCCGTCCTCCGTCGCCAGCCCGCCCCGGACCCGCCGGCGCCGGAAGATTCCGATGCACCGGTCGAGGTCTTCGGTCCCTACCGGCTTGATGCCAAGCGTCGGGAATTGACCCGTGACGGCGAGCCCCTGGCCCTGACCAGCAGTGAATTCGATCTGCTCCAGGTCTTTCTGGCCCGGCCTAATCGCCTCCTGAATCGCGACAGCCTCCTGGATCTGCTGAAGGGGTATGAGCGTTCCCCCTTTGATCGCAGCATGGACGTCCAGGTGGCACGCTTGAGATCCAAGATCGAGCCCGACACCAAGCACCCCATCTATATCCGTACCGTCTGGGGCAAGGGCTATGTCTTTACCCCCCAGGCCGAACCCTAGCAGCCTCTAGCCATGCGTTTGTCGCTCTTCAGCCGGGCCTTGCTGACCCTGGTCGTGACCTTTGGGCTCTTCGCCTTTCTGGCCTTCGCCGCCGTGGTCCAGTTCGCCCTGATACCGGTGGCCGATCGCTCGACCCAAGACCTGAGCGCCCTCATGCTGCTGGCGACCGACACCCTGGCCCACCTGGACCCGGTGCACCAGGCGGCCTTTCGTGCCAGCATCGACCGTGACCATGGCCTGCGCCTGCTCCCGCCTGGTGAGGTGCCCCAGGACTTGAGCGACTACTATTTTCCCTACATGGAGCGCCTGAAAAAGGCGCTGGGCGAGCGCGTCGGGGCACCGGTGGCGGCGGGCAGCAATCTCGATGATGGTGAACGCTGGTTTTGGGTGCGCCTGCCTGCTCGGGGCGCGGCCGTCTGGGTTGGCTTCCCCCGGGAGCGGGTGCGGAGCCGGCCTTTCGAGGGCTTGGCCCTGGTTGTCGTTGCCTCCCTCATCCTCCTCATCCTCTCGGCAGCCGTGCTGGCGCGGCGTGTCACCATTCCCCTGGAGCGAATGTCGAAGGCAGCGGAACAGGTCGCCCAAGGCTCCTCACCAACGCCCCTGCCGGAAACGGGCCCCCGGGAGCTAGCCAATCTGGCGCGGCAGTTCAACGAGATGAGCCGTCAAGTGCGGGAACTCCTGGCGAATCGCACCCTGCTTCTGGCCGGTATTTCCCACGACTTGCGTACCCCATTGACGCGCCTGCGCCTGGCTTTGGAAATGCTGCCGCGCGACCCGGCGCAACTGGACCTGCTGGAGCGCATGGAAGGGGACCTGGAAGAGATGAACGGCCTGATTGGCCAGGCGGCGGAACTGGGGAAAAGCCTGGGCCGGGGCGAGCCCCAGCGGGTCGATCTAGGCAAGTTGCTCGGAGACCTTTGCGAGGATAATCCGCGCCTGAAATGGCAGCCCGTCTCCAATTGTTGCCATTCGGTCGATCCCCTGGCCCTGAGGCGCATCGTCGGCAATTTGCTAGAGAACGCCCTACGCTACAGCCAGAATGAGGTCGAGGTGCGCTTGGCTTGCGCTCAACCGCCGGAAATCCAGGTCCTGGATCGCGGCCCTGGTATCCCCGAGCACGAGCGCGAGGCCGTCTTTCGGCCCTTCTATCGCTTGGAGCAATCCCGTAACCGCGCCACGGGCGGTAGTGGCCTGGGATTGGCAGTCAGCCGCCAACTGGCGCTGGCTAACGGCATCGATCTGCGCCTTGAGTCGCGGCCCGGTGGGGGCCTTATCGCCAGCCTGCGATTAGCCCGGCAGGCGGCCTTGGGCAACCCGGCCGCTCATCCCGCGTCGAATCCTGTTGACGCCACTGGCGGCACTGCCTAAATTCCGCTTACCGGCCAAATCCGCGCCAAGACGGACAGGGGCGAGGGCGCCTGGCCGGCTCATGCAACCCAGACCGGCCAGGTTACGGCTAATTCGACCACCTAGCGGAGTATTCATAAGATGCTGCAACCCGGCGATCCCGCCCCCCCTTTCTCACTTCCGGACGCGGACCTAGACCGCTTCCATTCAGAGAATCTGAAAGGCAAGAAGAACCTGGTGCTCTACTTCTACCCCCGGGACGATACCCCGGGCTGCACCCTGGAGGCCTTGGAGTTTATGGACTTGCAGCCGGAATTCGAGGCCCTGGATGCCGAGGTTGTCGGTATCAGCATGGATAGCTGCGTCAGCCATGGGGCTTTTCGGGATAAGCATGGCATCAATGTCCGGCTGCTGGCGGATCTCGAGGGTGAGGTCTGCCAAGCCTACGGCGTCTGGCAGGAACGCGAGCGTCAGGGCGAGAAACGCCTGGGGATCGTTCGCTCCACCTTTCTGGTCGATAAGGCCGGTGCCATCCGCCAGGCCCTTTACGACGTCAAGCCCAAGGGTCACGCCGCCCAGATGGTGCAATATTTGAAGGAGCTGTGAGGAGCCAGGGATAACCCAAGCTCGTGAAGCTCCGTGGCTCCATTCTGCTGTTCCTCCTGGTATTTGGGCTGACGCCCCTGCTCATGGCGGCGGCCATCAATTTGCCGCTAGTCCTTGAGCGGATAGCCCTCTTTTACCAGAAGGCCTATCTGCAAAATCTGCGGGCGGATTTCCGGGACCTTGATCAGCACTTGGCCAGCCGGCACGAGATGATTCGTCTCCTGGCCAAACTGCCGGAGCCGGGGCTCATCCTCGGAGAACAGGGCAACGAGGAGGAGATCGACCTGGCCAGGGCTCGCTACACGAGCTGGATCAACCAGATCCTTGGCGAACAGCGGGATATCGTGCAGATCCTCTTTCTCGACGCCGAGGGTCAGGAACGTTTCTGGTTGGAGCGCGACGCCAAGACTCAGGAATGGCGGCCGACGGCCCGGCTGCCGGACCATCCCAGCGAGGAACTGGAGGAGGCTGGCCTGCGCATTCCGCCGGGCGAGGTGCTGGTCAGCCGCATCCGCATCGAGCCGGAGGCCGATGGCGCCGATCCCCGTCAACTCATGCGCCTGAGCCTGCTAAGCGCTATCGCCAAGGACCCGCAATCCCTACCGACCGGGCTGGTGGTCATGACCATCGACGTGGGCGGCCTGGCCCAGTTCTATCGGGATACCTTCTGGGTCACCGACAAGGGTCGCTATCTGCGCCCCGGCCAACCCTGGGGCGACGAGGCCCTGGCCTTTGCCGACTTTCCGGGCCTGGAGGAGATCTTCACCCAGCATATGCCTGGGCTCTGGCGTGGTGACCGCGGCACCCAGTTCTTCTGGGTGCCCATGTTTGTCACCGAGGACGCCAGGCCCCTGTGGGTAGGTCGGCCGGTGGACCCCTCGCCCCTCGATAGCTTCCGCAACGCCCTGGTTTTGCGGGTTGGCGCCGTCATCCTGGTCCTGATTTTGGCAGTGATGATCATGGCCGGCTGGATCACCCGTCGCCTGGAGCTGATGGGCCGGGAACTGACCACGGGTGTGGATCGGGTGGTGCGCTCGGGCGAGGGAGTGCACTTCGCCTGGCGAGGGCCGCAAGAGGTGCGGGCCTTTGGCGACCAGCTCACGGCCCTGGCCAAGACCCATGTCGAGTATCTGCGGGGCGCCCGCGCCCATACCCTGGAACTGGAACGATCTAACCGCTACAAGTCGGAGTTCCTGGCGAACGTCAGCCACGAACTGCGCACCCCGCTGAATTCCATCCTGCTCCTGTCCAAGATGCTGGCGGACGACAAGGCGGGGCTTTCCACTCCTCAACAGCGCCAGGCGCGGGTCATTAACGCCGCCGGGCGTGATTTGCTCGCCCTGATCGATAACATTCTCGACATCTCGCGCATCGAGGCCGGTAGGGTCACCCTCAACCTGGAGTGGAGCGATCCGCGCGTCATGACCGAGGAGGTGCTGGAGCTGGTTTCGCCCCAATTCGCTGACAAGAATCTCACCTTGCGCCTGGACGTAACAGAGATGGCCCCGGCGCGGATCTATAGCGATTCTGCCAAGGTCCGACAGATTCTCAAGAATTTTCTCGCCAACGCCGTCAAGTTTACCGAGAAGGGGGGCGCTACCGTCACCATCGACCGGGCGAGCCAGGGTGACCTGGTCCTGATCGTGACCGATACGGGCATCGGCATCCCGGCGGACAAGCATGCCCTCATCTTCGAGGCCTTTCAGCAGGCCGATGGCTCCACCCGGCGCCGCTTCGGCGGCACTGGCCTGGGCCTGACCATTAGCCGCGAACTGGCCCAACGTCTCGGGGGGAGCATTCGTGTCGAGAGCCGGGAGGGGCGCGGGGCGAGCTTCATCCTGTGTCTGCCGGTGGAGGTGGATGCGGGGTCCTTGGAGGAGGCGTCTCCCGGGGG
>JBATOB010000170.1:0-7834 GCA_049290655.1 Chromatiaceae bacterium
CCTTGGGTGATCTCAAACTGGACCTTCTGCCCCTCCTTGAGTGTTCGATAGCCATCCATGTCGATGGCCGAAAAATGAACGAAAACATCATCTTCTTTTTCGTCGGCCTTTACGAACCCATATCCCTTGGCGTTATTAAACCATTTTACAGTACCGGTCATCATCGCTGCTACTCCTCCAAGAGATGGGTGGGGGTTTTCCCCCTGTTAGTATTTCAGGCCTGGATCCGGCTCCCCCTGACGCCTTGTCCAGAGCACTACATAGCGCCCTTAAGCCGTAGGCAACATGTTAAATTACCCCTCGGTTCAGGGTAATGCTTGGGCGAGACAGGCCCCGCTGGGGCGCTCCGATCCGCACGGGCAACCCTCTTCTTTATATTCGGCATCTTGTCTCGCTCTGCGAGCCGATGCCTTGCGTGCCAAGTATAATGACCCCATTACAAGGGTCAAATCCAAAGTGACATTTCCGTGGGATTTCGCATTGACATGAGTGGATCGAATGTGGATAGGGATCGCGAGGAGGGGGTGGCGGTCCAGGAATCCAGACCGGAGCTCAAGCCACCGCCCCGTTACAAGGTACTCCTGCTCAACGACGACTTTACCCCCATGGAATTCGTCGTCCAGGTTCTGGAGACCTTCTTCCATTTGAATCGGGAAAAGGCTACCCAGATCATGCTGCATGTCCATACCCGCGGCGCTGGCGTCTGCGGGCTCTTTGCGCGCGATGTCGCCGAGACCAAGGTGGCCCAGGTCATGGACTTTGCACGACGGCATCAGCACCCCTTGATGTGTACCATGGAAGAGGCCTGAAGACCCCCTGAATATCGGATCGGTGACCCTTTATGTTGAGCAAAGATCTTGAATTCACGCTGACCCAGGCCTTCCATCAGGCACGGGAACGCAGGCACGAATACATGACGGTGGAGCACCTGCTCCTATCCCTGCTCGATAATCCGAGCGCGGCTAAGGTGTTGCGGGCCTGTGGCGCGGACGAAGGGCGCCTGCGAACGGACATCAACCTCTTCATCGAGGAGACTACGCCGCTCGTTCCGACCGGGGAAAAGCGAGAGACCCAGCCGACCATAGGTTTTCAACGGGTCCTGCAACGCGCTGTTTTCCATGTCCAGTCCGCTGGCAAGAAAGAGGTCACGGGGGCCAATGTCCTGGTCGCGCTCTTCGGCGAGCAGGACTCCCAGGCGGTTTATTTGCTCAATCGCCAGGACATCAGCCGCCTGGATGTCGTCAATTATATTTCCCATGGCATCTCCAAGGTCCCAGGCGAGGGGGGAGACGAGGAGGCCCAGGGCGAACCGGGCGGGGAGCGGCGACAAGAGGGTAAGGAAAGTGCCAGCCCCTTGGAGAGCTTTACGTCGAATCTCAATGAACTGGCGCGTCAAGGGCTGATCGATCCCCTCATCGGTCGCCAGACCGAGATTGAGCGCACCCTGCAGATCCTCTGTCGGCGACGCAAGAACAACCCCTTGCTGGTAGGCGAGGCCGGCGTTGGCAAGACGGCCATTGCCGAGGGCCTGGCGCGGCGGATCGTCGAGGAAGAGGTACCCGAGGTTTTGGCGGATGCCGTCATCTATGCCCTGGATCTGGGCGCTTTGGTAGCCGGTACCAAGTACCGGGGCGATTTCGAGAAACGCCTCAAGGCGGTGATCGCCCAACTCAAGCGTCAGCCCAAGGCCATTCTTTTCATCGACGAGATCCATACTATTATTGGCGCGGGCTCCGCATCGGGCGGGGCTATGGATGCCTCCAACCTCATTAAGCCGGTACTAGCCTCCGGCGACCTGCGCTGTATCGGCTCCACGACTTATCAGGAGTTTCGCGGCATTTTCGAGAAGGACCGGGCCCTAGCCCGGCGCTTTCAGAAGATCGATATCGGGGAACCCAGCGTCGAGGATACGGTGGAAATTCTCAAGGGCCTCAAGAGCCGTTTCGAGGAGCATCACCAGGTTAGCTACACTCAGCCAGCCCTGCGCGCGGCGGCGGAACTCTCGGCCAAGCACATCAATGACCGTCATCTGCCTGACAAGGCCATCGACGTCATCGACGAGGCCGGTGCTTATGTGCAGCTTATGCCCACGGCCAAGCGCAAGAAGCGCATCGATGTCATCGATATTGAGCGCATCGTTGCCAAGATCGCCCGCATTCCGCCCAAGCAGGTCTCGACCTCGGATACCGAATCCCTGCGTAACCTGGATCGGGACCTGAAGCTGGTGGTATTCGGCCAGGAGGCGGCCATCGATACTCTGACCTCGGCCATACGTATGAGCCGCTCTGGCTTGGGCCAGGAGGAAAAGCCCATCGGCTCTTTCCTCTTCGCGGGCCCTACCGGCGTCGGTAAGACGGAGGTGACGCGTCAGCTTGCCCGCATCCTGGGCTTGCAGTTGATCCGCTTCGATATGTCCGAGTACATGGAGCGCCACACCGTCTCGCGTCTCATCGGCGCCCCGCCCGGCTATGTCGGGTTTGATCAGGGCGGCCTGTTGACGGAGGAAATCAACAAGCATCCTCACGCCGTGCTTCTTCTGGACGAGGTCGAGAAGGCCCATCCGGACGTCTTCAATTTGCTGCTGCAGGTCATGGACCACGGTACCCTCACCGACAACAACGGCCGCAAGGCGGATTTTCGTCATGTCGTCCTGGTGATGACCACCAACGCCGGCGCGGCGGAGGCCAGTCGTCCGTCCATCGGCTTCACCGAGCAGGACCATGCCACGGATGGTATGGAGGCCCTTAAGCGTCTCTTTACCCCCGAATTCCGCAATCGGCTCGATGCCGTGATCCAGTTTGGTGCCCTATCGCCCGTCACTATTGTCAACGTGGTGGACAAGTTCCTTTTTGAACTGGAGCAGCAGTTGTTGGAGAAGAAAGTCAGTCTGACCGTGGATAGCGAGGCGCGCGCCTGGCTCGCCAGCCGGGGCTATGATGCGCGCATGGGCGCCCGACCAATGGGCCGCATAATCCGTGAGCACATCAAGAAACCCCTGGCCAACGAACTGCTTTTTGGACAACTCGTCAATGGGGGGGCGGTGCGGGTCAAGGTGGAAGGGGAGGAACTGGGTTTCGAGGTCGTGACCAAAACCACCTAGGGGTTCCCCGAAAGGCGAGGATAGGGCAGTCCGGGGACACCCAACAACTCAGCGTGCGCGGTAGGTTATGCGGCCCTTGGTCAGGTCGTAGGGGGTTAGCTCCACGGTAACCTTATCCCCGGTAAGAATGCGTATGTAGTGCTTACGCATCTTTCCCGAAATGTGGGCGGTTACCACGTGGCCATTTTCCAATTCCACGCGGAACATGGTATTAGGCAAGGTGTCGACGACCGTACCCTCCATCGAAATAACGTCTTCTTTAGCCATGGATCTGCATCATATCGCCTTGCGAGCGCCCCTCATTTTCAAAACAGAAATAATAGCATATGGCCTCCCAAATGCGGCCATTTTGTTTAGATGTCCCGTCGAGCCTGGCAAAAATGGAGACGGTTCCGGGAGGGGATGTCTCTGAAAGGTTTGGAACATGGCTGCGTCCTTGTCGATGGGTGCCCTAGCTGTCATTTACAAATTAAAGCCCGCATCAACGCGGGCTTTTAACATCCAAGAGCCCGGTTGGATCAGAATGCCGCACCAGACTGCTTGCCTAGCTTTTTGAGGATAAGGGCCAGGGGGCAGAAGCCGGTGAATGCGGACTGGAGCAAGTTCAGGCCAACGAAGCCGGTCAGCAGGAGCCAGAGCTGATTGCCAGTCATGTAGGCCAGGATGACGGAGATCAGGATGACGATGCCGGCGAAGGCCAGGATGATGCGGTCGATGGTCATGGGGAAAGTCCTCTAAGATGAAATGGTAAAAAAGGGGGTTGGGTCAGTGACATATTATCGGACGCTAATATGGTCTTCAAGCTCGATGCGCGGCCAGGGTCCTGTCAGGGCGGGGCTGATCATCCGGAGAACCCAGTCATGACCGGGCTCGATGACATGATCGCAGGTTTGCGGTTCCCCAGTGCCTACCCGCATCCGGTGGCGGGGGTAGAGCATATCGAGACGCATATCTCCCACGTCTTTCTGGCGGGGGATTATGCCTACAAAATCAAGAAACCGGTCAATTTGGGATTTCTGGATTTCTCCACCCCCGAGCGCAGGCATTTCTTCTGCCAGGAAGAACTGCGGCTCAATGCCCGCCTGGCACCGCACCTTTACCTGGAGGTGGTGCCGGTGACCGGTAGCCCGGAGGCCCCACGTCTGGGGGGGGTGGGGCAGGCTCTTGAATACGCGGTCAAGATGCGCCGCTTTGATCAGACGGGTCTGCTCAGCACCCGGCCCCTTGAGGGTGATCTGCCGGAACGGGTCGCGGAACGGGTCGCGGCCTTCCATGCCGCTATCCCGGCGGTGGGCGAGGATCAAACCTTCGGTACTCCAGAGGCCGTGCTGGGCCCCATGCTGGCCAATTTCGAGGCCATCCGCCGCCGTTCCCCAGATGTAGCCATCCTCAATCGTCTCGTGTTGCTGGAGGCTTGGACCCGTACCCGCTATGCTGAGTTGGTACCTATTCTCCGCCAGCGCCGTGCCGAAGGCTTCGTCCGTGAGTGTCATGGCGACATGCACCGGGGCAACATCGCCCTGGATGAGGGCGAGATCCTCATTTTCGATGGCATCGAGTTCAATCCTGCCCTGCGTTGGATCGATGTCCAGAGTGAGCTGGCCTTTCTCCTCATGGACTTGGAGGAGGCCGCTGAACTGGGTCCCGCGCGGCGGCTGTTGAATCGCTATCTGGAACTGACCGGCGATTATGCGGGGCTGAGGGTGCTGAGCTTTTATCAGGTCTATCGCGCCTTGGTGCGTGCCAAGGTGCGGGCCATTCGCCTCAGCCAGCCGGATCTCGCGCCCGATGATGTGGAGAGGGACCGGCGCGCCCTGGCGGACTACCTGGCCCTGGCCGAGGGCTACACCCAGCCTCGCTATCCCTGCCTAGGTCTCGTTCATGGGGTCTCGGGATCGGGTAAGAGCCGGCTGGCCCTGGGGTTACGGGCGCGTCTACCCCTGATTCATCTCCGCTCCGACGTCGAACGCAAACGCCTCTTTGGTTTGACGGCGGAGGCGCGCACTCATCCCGGGACGGTTAGCGGCGGCATCTATGTCTCTGATGCCGGGGAGCGAACCTATGGACGTCTGCTGGAGTTGGCGGAAATCCTGCTCGATGCCGGCTACAGTCCCCTGGTGGATGCTACCTTCCTCAAGGGCACCCAGCGCGCGCCCTTCCTGGATCTGGCGAGGGCCAAGGACCTGCCTTGCCATATGTTGGCCTGCGAGGCGCCAACGGAGGTGCTGCGCGAACGGGTCCGCCGACGGGTAGAGGAGGGTGCGGACCCGTCCGAGGCTGGTATCGAGGTCCTGGCGGCTCAGCTCGTTAGGCGCGAGTCCCTGACCGCCGATGAGCTGGCCCTGACCATCCCGGTGGATACGACGCAAGCAGAATGCCTGGAGGCCGTAACTCAGCGTCTGGCCGCGGCCTGTCACTGGCGGCTGTCCTAGGCCGCTCAGGGATTCGGGTCTCCGTTGTGGCGGAGGCCTGACTCACCCCCGCATGGAGTCAAAGAACTCGTTATTGGTCTTGGTGGCCTTGAGCTTGTCATGGAGGAATTCCATGGCGGCTAGTTCATCCATGGGGTGCAGAATTTTGCGCAGAATCCACATCTTCTGTAGCTCCGCCGGATCCATCAGCAGTTCCTCGCGGCGGGTGCCGGAGCGGTTGATGTTGATGGAGGGGAAGATCCGCTTTTCGGCGATGCGCCGGTCCATGTGGATCTCCATGTTGCCGGTCCCCTTGAACTCCTCGTAAATGACGTCGTCCATGCGGGAGCCGGTGTCAACAAGGGCGGTGGCCAGGATGGTCAGGGAACCGCCTTCCTCGACGTTGCGGGCGGCGCCGAAGAAGCGCTTGGGCCGCTGGAGGGCGTTAGCATCGACGCCGCCAGTCAGGACCTTGCCGGAGGAGGGCACCACGGTGTTGTAGGCGCGGGCCAGGCGGGTGATGGAGTCCAGAAGGATGACTACGTCGTGCTTATGTTCCACCAGGCGCTTGGCCTTCTCGATCACCATTTCGGCCACCTGGACGTGGCGGGTGGCGGGCTCGTCGAAGGTGGAGGAAATGACCTCGCCGCGCACGGAGCGCGACATCTCGGTGACCTCCTCAGGGCGCTCGTCGATAAGCAGGACGATGAGGTAGCAGTCCGGATGATTGTGGCCGATCGACTGGGCGATGTTCTGCAACATCATGGTCTTACCGGCCTTTGGCGGCGAGACGATGAGGCCACGCTGGCCCCTGCCGATGGGTGACACCAGGTCGATGGTGCGGGCGGTAATATCCTCGGTGCTGCCATTGCCCAGTTCGAGTTTGAGGCGCTTGTTGGCGAAGAGCGGCGTGAAATTCTCGAAGAGAATCTTGGTCTTGGTCGCTTCCGGCCGGTCGAAGTTGATATCGTTGACCTTGAGCAGCGCAAAGTAGCGCTCGCCTTCCTTGGGGGGGCGGATCTTGCCGGTGATGGTATCCCCCGTGCGCAGGTTAAAGCGGCGAATCTGGCTGGGGGAGACATAGATGTCGTCCGGTCCGGCGAGGTAGGAGGAGTCGCCCGCGCGCAGAAAGCCGAAGCCATCCTGGAGGATCTCCAAAACCCCATCGCCGGAGATTTCCTCGCCCTTCTTGGCATGGGCCTTGAGGATGGCAAAGATCAGGTCCTGTTTGCGCGACCGGCCAACGCCCTCGATGAGCATGGTTTGGGCCATGTCCACCAGTTCGTTAACCGGCATTTTTTTCAGTTCGGTCAGATTCATGTTGTTACTTGGAAAGGGGGTGTGGTCGGATGGCTCAAAACCGGCCGCAGGCGTCTGAGGCGCCCGAACGGCGGAGTGGAGGAAGTGGGTGAGTTGGGGACGGGGGTGCCCGGTCGGGCGCCCCGCGTGGATCATTCCATTGCCTGATAATGCCTGGGGATCACAGGTGGCTGTTGATAAAGGCCGTGAGCTGAGACTTGGAAACGGCACCGACCTTGGTGGCTTCCACCTCGCCTTGCTTGAAGAGCATCAGGGTCGGGATGCCCCTAATCCCATAGCGGGGTGGAGTGTCCGGATTCTGATCGATGTTGAGCTTGGCGACGCGCAGCCGGCCCTGGTACTCAGCGGCGATCTCGTCCAGGACGGGCGCGATCATTTTACAGGGGCCACACCAATCGGCCCAGTAATCGACGAGAACGGGATTAGCGGCTTTGATGACGTCTTGCTCGAAGGATGCATCCGTCACATGGATGATGCGATCGCTCACTTGGGTTGATCTCCCTGTAGAGTTGGGTTCTTGCGGGACGCGGCCTTGGAGGAAGTTGCCGCCGGCAAGCGTGGTACAAGTCACGCGTGGCGGGCGAGCCGAGTGGCGCCGGGAACTGGCCTTGAGTAAGATGCTATTTCAGCCAAGATTCCAGAAATTTGCAAGCCTTTCGATAGGCAGGCAATCATTCGGGCCCGTGAGCCCCCGGTTTTCATGACCCAAACACACCTTTCCGACATCCGATTCGCGAGCTTTAATCTCGACCCCCGCATCCTCCAGGGCCTGACGGACGCGGGTTTCGACTACTGCACGCCCATCCAGGCCGAGGCCCTGCCCATCGCCCTGGCCGGCCATGACGTGGCGGGCCAGGCCCAGACGGGTACGGGTAAAACGGCGGCCTTCGTCGTTGCCACCCTGCATCGCCTGCTGACCAAGGCCCCCTCGCCTCAGCGCAAGCCCAACGAGCCGCGGGCCCTGTTCGTGGCGCCGACCCGCGAACTGGCGGTGCAGATCCAC
>JBATOB010000171.1:0-2304 GCA_049290655.1 Chromatiaceae bacterium
TCGGGGACCGCCCTGATTTTGCCATGGGGGATTCCCCCATGGCCGGCGGGAGGGCAAGCGTAAGAGAGGAGGGGCGGTTCCGCCGGAGGGCGGGGGTAAGCGCGGCGAGGGACTGACAGGCTCAGCCGGCGAGCTCGTTCTCCACCCATTGTGTGGCGCGTTGGGCCAGTTCCGCGCCGGATGCCAGGCGCAGCTTCTGCTTGAGGTGCTCGCGGTGGGATTCGATGGTCTTGATGCTGAGATGGAGGGCCGCCGCGATTTGGCGCGTGCCCCGCCCTTGGCCGATCAAGCGCAACACCTCCAGTTCGCGGTCGCTCAGCCCGTCGACGGTCGAGCGTGTTTTGAGCGGCGGCCCGGCAACGAAATCGGCGGCGAGCCGGGCCTGGAGCTTGCCGCTCATGTAGATCTCCCCGGCCAGCACCCGCTGGATGGCCGTCAGCAAGGTGTCGTCCAGTTCTTGCTTGGTGACGTAGCCGCGGGCCCCGGCCCGCAGGGAACGCTCCGCATAGAGGGCTTCGTCGTGCATGGAGAGGACCAAGGCCGGAACCTGGGGGTAGCGGGTCTGCAGGTCCTTGACCAGATCGAGACCATGGCTGTCCCCGAGCATGAGATCGACGATCACCAGGTCGGGCGGGCTGGCCCGGATCGCCTCAAGCGCGGCGGTGCGGGTGGCGGCTTCGCCGCAGACGGTCAGGCCGGGCGCGGATTCGATCAGGGCGGCGAGTCCGCGACGCAGCATGGGATGATCGTCGACGATCAGGATGCTCCTGCGCTGGTCGGGGTGGCCTGCTGCTTCAGGCGGGGTGGCGGGCATGGTCGGGGACCTCGCTGGCGTCGGGTGATGCGGGCAGGGGAAAGACACAGACGACCCGGGTGCCGCCCCAGGGCGGCGTCAGCACCTCCAGGGTCCCACCGATCATACGCACCCGGTAGGCCATGGTGTGCAGGCCGATGCCTTTGCCTTGGCTGGCTTTCACGCACAGGCCGACACCCGTGTCCCACACGCTCAGCAGGCCTTGACCGTCCTTGCAGCTCAGGGTGATTTCGATCTGATTGGCCCGTCCGTGGGCCACGGCGTTGTGGACGGCTTCCTGGGTAATGCGAAACAGGTGGACCGCGACCTCGGGGGGGAGCGGGGTGCCCGGGTGATCGCAGGTCAGGGTGCAGGAGACGTGAAACAGGTGCTTGACATTGCAGGCCAGGGTCTCGATCGCCCCTTCGAGACCGGCCTCGATCAAGCCCAGCGGGACGAGACCGCGCGCCAGGTCACGGGCCTGGCTGATGGCGTCATTAAGCAGATTGGCAATCTCGGCGGCGGCGGCGGTGGCGGAGGGGTCCGCATGCGCGGCGAGTCGGCGGGACAGAGCCGCACTCAAGGCCGCGATCCCGGCCAGGTTCTGGCACAAGCCGTCGTGCAGCTCCCGGCCCATGCGCTCCTTTTCTCGATCGGCGATCGCGACGATCTCGCTCTCCAGTAGTATCTGTTGGGTGATGTCCCGAGCGATGGCGTAGATCCGTTCGCGGCCCGGCACCGGGCGCACGTTCCAGCGCGGCCACTAGTAGCTGCCGTCCCGGTGACGGAACCGGTTTTCAAAGAGCATTGGCTCCTTCCCTAGGACGATCGCGGCGACTTCGGCCCGGGTGGCGGCGCGATCGTCGGCATGCACGAGGTCGAGGATCGGCCTGGCCTTGAGCTCCTCCAGGGTCCATCCCAGGTGCTTGGTCCACGCCGGGTTCAAGACCTTGAAATAGGTGTCGAATCCGGCGATGCACAGCAGGTCGAGCGACTGGGCGAAAAACTGTGCCAGTTCGTCATCGTAGGGCAGGGGAGGGGCTGAAGGCGATTCCACAAGCGGCGGCCATCGGCCGAGGGTGGCCGGCGCCGTGATGAGGTCAGCCTGGGTGGGGTCTTGTTGGTCCATCCTCGACAGGGGTTCTCCGGGTTTGCGAGGCCAAGCTGGGTGGTCAGGGAAGCCTCGACGGAATCCTCATCCTGGTCGAGGATCTCCTCGTGCCGATTTCCGCGGCAAGCGATGTGGAAGAGGGCTCCCGCGAACTCGACGCGCACAGTCTAGCTTGCGTCAACAAAGTATTACAACATGAGACCTGAACGGGGTCACGGCAAATCCGTTCTAGCCCGCCGCCGCTGGTCATCCCCGCGGGCGGCGGCGGGAGTTCTCGGTCAGGCGCGGGTAGTCGCACCCCAGGCGAACGCGGCGCGCCAGACGTTGGCGGGTGGCGGGTGGCGGGTGGCGGGTGGCGGAGACGGTGTCGCGGGACTGCGCCTTGATGGCGCCGATCACG
>JBATOB010000172.1:0-11294 GCA_049290655.1 Chromatiaceae bacterium
GCCCAGGACGGTAGCGGCGGTAACCACTTCACCGACCGGCATGAGAATCTCGGACAACTGACCATCGGCGGGTGCGGGCACCTCCAGGACCACCTTGTCCGTCTCCAGATCGACCAGGCTTTCGTCCTTCTTGACCAGGTCGCCAGGTTTCTTATGCCAAGCGAGGACGGTGGCATCGGCGACGGACTCCGGGAGAGCGGGAACGAGGACTTCAGTAGTGGTTGTCATAGCGGGATCCTGCGATTTTGTTTTTCGTTGATCTGGCCAGAGAGGGCCTCGTCGATAAGGCGCTCCTGCTGTTCGACATGGACGTTACGGTGGCCAACCGCCGGAGCGGCGGAGATAGCCCGCCCCGCGTAGCACACGTGTCGATTATCCGCCAGCAAGCGGTGGAAACGGTGTTTGATCTGGTCCCAGGCACCTTGGTTCTGGGGCTCCTCCTGACACCAGATAAACTGGGTCGCGGCGGTGTAGGGGGCCAGGGCGGCGGCGAACTGATCCCTGGGAAAGGGATAGATCTGCTCCAGACGCAGAATGGCCACATCCGTGAGGCCTCGCGCGCGGCGCGCCTCCAGCAGGTCGTAATAGACCTTGCCGCCACACATGACCACCCGCTTCACCCCCGCCACATCCAGGGCATCGCTCTCGCCGATCACCGGCTGAAAGCGACCATGCTCCAAGTCTTCCAGGCTGGAGGTCGCCAGTCGATGGCGCAGCAAGCTCTTGGGCGTCATGACGATCAGGGGCCGACGATAGTTCCGCAGCATCTGGCGGCGCAGCAGATGGAACATCTGGGCCGGGGTGCTAGGCACACAGACCTGAATGTTATCCTCGGCGCAAAGTTGCAGGTAACGTTCCAGGCGGGCCGAGGAGTGTTCCGCCCCCTGCCCCTCCAGGCCATGGGGTAGCAGCATTACCAGACCGCAATCCAGATTCCACTTGGTACCAGCGGAGGTGATGAACTGGTCGATCACCACTTGAGCACCATTGGCGAAATCACCAAACTGGGCCTCCCAGAGGGTGAGGTCATTGGGTTCGGCCAGGGCATAGCCATATTCATAAGCCAATACCGCCTCCTCCGACAGGATGGAGTCGATGGCGATGAAGGGCCCCTGGTCCTCGCTCATGTGCTGCAAGGGGGTGTAGCTCTCCCCCGTCAGTTGGTCGTGGATCTTGGCATGGCGATGGAAGAAGGTCCCGCGGCCGCAATCCTGTCCCGAGAGGCGCACGGGAAAACCGGCGTCAACCAGACTCGCGTAGGCCAGGTTCTCGCAGAACCCCCAGTCGGCCAATTGGTCGCCCTTGGCCATCTTGCGCCGCTCGTTCCAGATCTTACTGACCCGGGGATGGAGCTCGAAGCCCGCGGGTAGCCGCAGCAATCGCTGGGCCAGGTCTTGAAGCTTGGCGCGCGATAATCCCGTATCCACATCCTGGTCCCAGCCCTTGCCAGCAAAGGCCCGCCAGGAAACCCGATAGGCGTTGTCCAGTCCGCACATGACGGGGCGGGCCATCACCACCCCATGCTCGATGGAGTTGCGATACTTCTCGACCAAGGCCTCCGCATCCTCCTTGCCCAGAATACCCAGCTCATCCAGTCGCTGGGCGTAGACCTCCCGGGCCGTAGGATGGGCGCGGATCTTCTTATACATCATCGGCTGGGTCACGGCGGGCTCGTCCGCCTCGTTGTGACCCAGACGGCGGTAACAGATCAGATCGATGACGACATCCTTGTGGAACTCATTGCGGTAGTCCAGGGCCATGCGGGTGACGAAGATGACCGCCTCCGGGTCATCACCGTTGACGTGGAAGACCGGGGCCTGGACCATCTTGGCCACGTCGGTGCAGTAGGGCGTGGAACGGACGTCCAGGGGGTGGCTGGTGGTAAAGCCAATCTGGTTGTTGACCACCACATGCAGGGTCCCACCAGTACCGTAACTGCGGGTCTGGGAGAGCTGCAGGGTCTCGGGCACCACGCCCTGACCGGCGAAGGCCGAGTCACCGTGGATAAGGAGGGGGAGGACCTGGTCACCGGTACGGTCGCGGCGGCGTCGCTGGCGGGCACGCACCGAGCCCTCGATGACTGGATTGACGATCTCCAGGTGGGAGGGGTTGAAGCCCAGAACCAGGTGGACGCCGCCGCCGGGGGTCTCCACGTCGGAGGAGAAGCCCAGGTGGTACTTGACGTCCCCAGCCTTGTCGCCCACGTGGGGGACGCGGCCCTCGAATTCATCAAAGAGGGTCTTGGGTGGCTTGCCCAGGAGGTTGATGAGGACATTGAGTCGGCCGCGATGGGCCATGCCAATGACGACCTCCTTGATACCCTTGCGCCCGGCGCGCTGGATCAACTCATCCATCAGGGGAATCATGGCCTCGCCGCCTTCCAGAGAAAAGCGCTTCTGGCCAACATAGCGGGCGTGGAGATAACGTTCCAGACCCTCCGCCGCCGTCAGCAGAGTCAACAGCCAGCGTCGATCCTCGGACTCCAATTCCGGCTTAGCCCGGTAGCCCTCCAACCGCTTCTGAATCCAGCGTTTTTCCTCAACGCTGGTGATGTGCATGTACTCCGAGCCCACGGACCCGCAGTAAATCTCCCGCAAGAGGGCAACAATATCGCTCAGGCGCATGCGGTCGGGGGCGTAGAGGGAGCCGGTATGGAAAACCTGATCCAGATCCGCCTCCCCCAACTGATAAAAAGCCGGGTCCAGGTCCTGGACCGGAGGCTGATCACGCAGATGGATGGGGTCCAGGTCGGCGGCCTGATGACCTCGATAACGATAGGCATTGATGAGCCGCAGGACCGCGGACTGCTTCTCCGCCGCCGCCGGCTCCAGTCGATCCGCGGAACGGACCAAGGGCCGGACATGACTCTCCCGCGCCAGGCGCAGGAAATTTTCCTTGACGGGACCATGGGGTATATCATTCGCGGCCCCGCCGCGCATGATGTCGAAGCGTTGCCGCCAGGCCAGATCCACGCTCTCGGGATCGGCGAGGTAACGCTCGTACAAGTCTTCGATGAAGGCCGCGTTGCCTCCATACAGCGCGCTCGAGGCGCGAAACATCTCGATCAAAGCGCTCATGGTGGTTATAAACTCCGCAGGTTGAGCCTGTCTTTATCGATGCGCCTCTGGCGGGCGCTTGGATTCAGTCATGACCTCGGCAATGAACCCGTTCCCAGCCTGGCAAAGCCGGGCCGAGGCCAGTTCAGATGACAAAAGTCAATGCAGTTACTGTATAGCATAATAAGGCAATTCATGGACAAGAGATTGCCGCCCCTCTCCTCAGGGACCTCCAGCCGGTTTTGTGCCCCGTCAAGCAGGCCCTGGCGAGCCGGTACACCCGGCCAACCTATAGAAATCAGTCAATCTTCACTTCACAAATCCTGGTGCTAGGTTATACTCAGCCCTAAATAATAGCGTCGTCCGATTCGCGCCCACACCCCTAGGCACGCCTCCTCTGTACACCCATCCTCGCTTAGATCAGGCCAGTGCCCACTGGGCGATCCCCATTTCACCCCCTTCTCCCCCTGTCGTCCCGTTGCGGCGACGCCCGGAGTCCCTGGGGTGCACTACCTTTGGCGCATCCCTTCCAGGAGTTTTCATGCCCTTTTCCTCCCTCGGCCTCAGGGCCGAATTGCTGCGGGCGATTGACGCCCAAGGCTATGATGATCCGACCCCCATTCAGGCCCAAGCCATTCCGGCGGTGCTCGCCGGTGGCGACATCCTGGCCGGCGCCCAGACCGGCACCGGCAAAACCGCCGCCTTTGCCCTGCCCATTCTCCAGCTTCTCCATGGGCGGCCCAGAACCGGCCGCCATCCCCGCGCGCTGGTTCTGACCCCCACCCGCGAGTTGGCCGCCCAGGTTGAGGAGAGCGTGCGCACCTATGGTCAATTTCTCCCCCTGCGCACCGCCGTTATCTTCGGCGGCGTCGGCATCCAGCCCCAAGTGGACCGGTTGCGTGTTGGCGTCGATCTGGTGGTAGCGACTCCCGGCCGTCTGCTCGACCATGCCGGTCAGGGCACCATCGACCTGTCCCGCATCGAGATCCTAGTTCTGGACGAGGCCGACCGCATGCTTGACATGGGCTTTATCCACGACATTCGCCGCATACTGAAACTCCTGCCACCGCGCCGCCAGAACCTGCTCTTCTCCGCCACCTATTCCGCCGAGATCGAGCAACTCGCCACCGGCATCCTGCGCTCGCCCACCTTCATCGAGGTAGCGCGCCGCAACGATACCGCCGACTTGGTGCGGCAACTGGCCCACCCGGTGGACAAGACCCGTAAGCGCGAGTTGCTGTCCCACCTTATCCACGCCGGCGGCTGGGAGCAGGTGTTGGTCTTCACGCGCACCAAACATGGCGCCAACCGGCTGTCCGACCAGTTGGCAACCGATGGGATCAGCTCCGCCGCCATCCACGGGAACAAGAGCCAGAGTGCCCGCACCCGGGCCTTGCAGGGCTTCAAGCAGGGCGAGGTCCGCGCCCTGGTTGCGACCGACATCGCCGCCCGGGGTCTGGACATCGACCGGCTGCCCCATGTGGTCAACTACGAACTGCCCAATGTCCCGGAGGACTATGTCCACCGCATCGGGCGCACCGGCCGCGCCGGCTCCGAGGGTACCGCCCTGTCGCTGGTCAGCCCCGACGAGCATAAGCTGCTGGCCGACATTCAGCGGTTGCTGAAGCGCAAAATCCCCTTGCATACCATCCTGGGCTTCGAGCCCTTGCCTACGGGTGCCACCCCCTTGGAACCGGAACCCGTGCGCATTCGGCGCCCGCGCCCGGCGGTAAACGCCAGGCCCCAGGGCCCAAATCCGCATCGGCAAGGCCCGCCGCGCCAGGGCACCAACGGGCACAGGATGCGCCAGGCGAGTTGATCAAGATGTCACGAACCTGGCCCCCACGTCTTCTCGGGCTTGCGCAAGCGGCCCGGAATCCGACCGTCGATTAAGTTGTGTATTGATTATTCGACCGTTCTTCTTTTGCCAATACACATCAGATCTATCGAGACAGAAGAGACATGAACATTTACGTTGGCAACCTCTCATACGGCGTCACCGAGGACGAACTACGCGAGGCCTTTGGGGCTTACGGTGAAATCTCCAGCGTCAGCCTAATTAGCGACAAGTTCTCTGGCCAGTCTAAGGGCTTTGGCTTCGTGGAGATGCCCAACAACTCCGAGGCGGATGCCGCCATCAAGGCCCTTAACGAGACCCCCCTTAAGGGGCGCAACATGCGCGTCAACCAGGCCAAGCCCCGCACTGACCGTCCTCAGCGCAGTGGCGGCGGTGGTGGCGGCCCTGGTGGTGGCCGTCGCTACTAAGCGGCGACCCCAGCCGGCGGACTTGCACCGTCGTCTAAGCCCCTAAAGGCCAGTAGCCAACCTACTGGCCTTTTTTATGCCCTCTGGAGCAAACGCCCGGCCCCCCATGTGGAAGGGGCCTGGCCTCAGCGATAGGGCCGCAGATACCACCACTCGAAGGCGCGCTTCAGCCAATGAAAAAGCCGGCTGGAGGGCAGCATCAGGTTGTGTTTCTCGGTGCGGGCTACCAACATGCCTCGATCCATGGCATCGACGATGCAAACTAGCTCGACCTTGAAGGTCTCACGGGGCGCCTCGCCCCGGAATTCCGCCAGCAGGTTCCCGACGGCCGCCCTGGCCTGGAGGTCCGCCATGTGGGCTTGCTTGGGCATCCAGTCCGGTCCTGGAAAGCTGCCGGAATCGCCCGCGACATAGACCCGCTCCAGGCCGGCAACCCGGCACTGGGCGTCCGCCTGGATCAGGCCGCCGGGGGATCGCGGCAGGTGGGTGTTGTCAAACCAGGCGTTGCCGGTCATGCCGGGCATGAAGAGGATCAGATCGGTGGCGAAATCGCCCCCCTCCGTGCTCACCCCGGTCGCACTGAAGCCCTTTAGCTTGTGCCCCAGATGGGTCTCGATATCGCGCCTACGCATCTCGGCCATCAGGCCCGCGACGGCCTTAGAGCCCAGCCGATTACCCGGCTTGTCCGCCGGGCTGAAAAAGATCAGCTTGAACCTGTCCCGACGTCCCTCCTGGCGCAACTGGCGATCGATACCAAAGAGGAACTCGAACATGGGCCCACCCCGCATAGCCTGGGGCTCCAGAGGATTACCGGCGAACCCCAGGGCGATGACGCCGGCCTTCATCTCCCGGAGGCGATCGCGGATGCGCTCGGCGGCGGCGATACCCTCGCAGGGGGTAATGGCGTGCTCGATGCCAGGCAACTTCTTGATGAAGCGCCCGCCAGAGGCGATGATGAGGCCATCATTCTCGAGGGGGCCAGCGCTGGTCTCCAGTACCCGGCCATCGGCGCTCAGGCTCAGAGCCTCCGCCGCCCGGTGTTCGACCCCCAGGCGGCGAAAAAAGGGGGCAAGGGGCAAGCGCAAATCCTCGGCGCGACGGCGGCCCGAGGGGATCCAGATGAGACCGGGCAGATAGACGAATTCGGCCTTGGGGCTCACCACCGAGATCTGAATACCGCCGGCCTTGTGGAGGGCGCGGACGGCGGTCAGGGCGGCGAAGCCGGCACCAACGACGGTGACGCAAGGCATGGGGAGCTCCTGGTGGGATACTTGTTTGATCATGAGACGTGAAGCGATGCCAGACGCGGCAGAGGGCGGAAACGCCCCGCGGCTCTGGCGAGCCACTTTAGGATAAGGGGGAAGTGTACAGATGAAGCCAAGAACCTTCGACACCATCATCATTGGCACGGGACCGGCGGGTGAGGGCGCCGCCATGAAGCTCTGCAAGGCGGGTCAGAAAGTCGCCGTGATCGAGGCCCATGACAAGGTGGGTGGTGGTTGCACTCACTGGGGCACCATCCCCAGCAAGGCCCTGCGTCACTCCATCCAGATGCTAGCGGACTACCGGCGCAACTCCTTGTTTCAACATACCCTCGACCAAGTTGAAATCGAGTTCCCCGACCTGATTAGGGCAGCGGACCACGTTATCGAGGCCCAGGTCCGCACCCGTTACCGCTACTATCACCGCAACCGGGTGGATATCATCTTTGGTCAGGCACGCTTCGTCGATGACCACCATATCCAGGTGCCACGGCCGGAAGGCGTGGCCGCGGTCCTCGGGGCGGAACACTTCGTCATCGCCACGGGCTCCCGTCCCTACCATCCCCCGGATATTGACTTCAGCCATCCGCGCATTCTCGACAGTGATTCGGTGCTGCGGCTCGGCCACACCCCACGTTCCATCACCATCTATGGGGCCGGCGTCATCGGCTGTGAATACGCCTCCGTTTTCGCCAATCTCGACGTCAAGGTGAACCTGGTCGATACCCGCGACCGTCTCCTCTCCTTCCTCGACGACGAAATCACCGACGCCCTCAGCTACCACCTGCGCCACCAGGGCGTCATCATCCGCCACGACGAGGCCTACGCCACCGTGGAGGCCAATGAGGATGGGGTGGTACTTCACTGCCAGTCTGGCAAGAAGTTCAAGACCGATTTGCTGCTCTGGGCCAATGGCCGCAGCGGCAATACCGCCAACATGGGCCTGGAGGACATCGGCCTGACCCCTAACCGGCGTGGCCAACTCGACGTCAATGCCAGCTACCAGACCGCCCTGCCGCACATCTACGCCGCCGGCGACGTGGCCGGCCCACCCGCCCTGGCCAGCGCCAGCTATGATCAGGGCCGCTTTGTCGGAGCTCACATCGCCGAAGGCGAGTGCGACTGGTCCCTGATCGAGGAATTCCCCACCGGCATCTACACGGTCCCGGAGATCAGTTCCCTAGGTCGCAATGAGCGCGAACTCACCGCCGCCCAGATCCCTTACGAGGTCGCCCACGCCAACTTCCGCACCCTGGCCCGCGCCCAGATCACGGGCCACACGGTCGGCATGCTCAAGATCCTCTTTCACCGCGAAACCCTGGCGATCCTCGGCATCCACTGCTTCGGCGAACAGGCCTCCGAAATCATCCACATCGGCCAGGCTATCATGTCCCAGAAGGGGGAGGCCAATAGCCTGCGCTACTTCGTCAACACCACCTTCAACTACCCCACCATGGCCGAGGCCTACCGGGTGGCGGCATTAAATGGGCTCAATCGCCTATTTTAAAAGCGGCCATTTGGTAACTGGAGGCAGTGAGCACCGCATAAGGGCGCGAGCACAGGGGGCGCGACGGTATCGAATAGGCTACCCGTTCCGACCCGTGTGATTATATACCTAGAAAGAGCCATCCTTTGTTCCGTGCCCGGGAAGTACTCGAGTACCTGGCCCTAGGGGGAGATGCCGCCCCGGGGGTCACCGCACCGCTGGCCGCCACCCCAGACGGAGACCACACCGATGCCAGTTAACCTGCATCAGAACGCCCGGACCACCCCAGCCATCCGCCGGGAGTTGCGCGCGTCGCCGCTTGTCCATGGCCGAGTTGGTCCGGCATCATCGCCTCAGTAAGGCCACCGTGCGCCAGTGGCGGCGACGGGAGGCTGGTGCCGACCGTTCCCACCGCCCGCACCATCTGCAGACCACCCGCTCCCCTGCCCAGGAGGCCATCGTCGTGGCCCAGCGCCAGTCCTGGCTGCTGCCCTGGGATGACCTGCTGGCGGTGACCCGCGAGATCCTCAACGAGGGGGTCTCGCGCTCCGGCCTCGACCGCTGCCTGCGCCGCCACGGGGTCTCGGACCTCAAGGCCCTCCTGCCCCGCGCCGAGGACGGCAAACCGGCCTATCAGCCCTTCAAAGCCTATGTCCCCGGCTTGGTGCATGTCAACGTCAAGTACCTACCGCGGATGCCCGACGAGGACCCGCGCCGCTATCTGTTCGCCGCCATCGACCGCGCCACCCACTGGGTTTATGTCGAGATCCTGCCGGAGCAGTCCGCCGCCGGCACCCAGGGCTTCCTAAACCAACCTCCTCCAGGCGGCCCCCTTCAGGATCACCAAAATCTTGACCGATAACGGTATGGAGTTTACCGACCGGTTCTGCGCCACCGGCGCGCGGGAACCGACGAGCAAGCACGGCTTCGATCAGATCTGTAACGAACAGCGCATTGAGCACCGCCTCATCCCGCCGCGCCATCCCCAGACGAATGGCATGATCGAGCGCTGCAACGGCCGCATCAGCGAGGTCCTGGCGACCAGTCGCGCCGCTCCGGGACACACCTGGCGGAGACCCTTCAGCGCTATGTCAACATCTATAATCACCACATCCCGCAGCGGGTACTCGGCCATGTGTGCCCTGTGGAGGCCTTGGAACAGTGGCGGTTAAAGCAGCCTGAGCTGTTCGTCTCTGAGGTTAGTAATCTCCCGGGGCTTGACAATTCCGGGATGTCAGGACACTGCCAGCGATTGGGGTAGCTGGCGGCGGGGTAGCCGGGTTACCCCGTAGAGTTACCCCGCCAAAAAACCGGCTGCACGGGGACGATAATAAACCGCGTTGAAAAAAACCAATGAAATTGGGGTGCTAGGGCGGGCAGGCGGACGGGGTTGGATGGGGTTGGATGGGTTGTTGGTGCCCTCGACAGGATTCGAACCTGTGACCTACCGCTTAGGAGGCGATCGCTCTATCCTACTGAGCTACGAGGGCGAAAGGCAACTATTTCCAGGGCCACCTCTGGCGGCGCCGTGAAGCGCCTCCGCGATGATAAGATTTTATGTCGCTGGTCGAACCAGTGTCACGCCCGGCCCGCGAACATCACTTGGACCTCTTACCCTTGCCTGCCGTCTTGCGGGTGTTGACCTTCTTCGCCTTATTCTCGACCTGGGCCTCCGTTGGCTCCTGGGCCTTCTTTTCTCTAGATTTAATGTCCTTAACCTTCTTTTCGGGCTTTGCCGGCTTATCAGCGACCTCCAGGGGCTGCACTGCTGTCTCGGCTTTGGGGGCTTTGGGGGCTTTGGGGGCTTTGGGCGTCTTCATTTTGGGCATTTCGTCCACGATCATCTTGCTATCCTGAGTCTTCTTTTTGAGTTTGGCCGGCTTAACCGCGACATCCAGGGGCTGCGCTGCTGTCTCGGCCTTGGGGGCTTTGGGGGCTTTGGGCGTCTTCACTTTGGGCATTTCGTCCACGATCATCTTGGCGACCTTGGCAGGCTTCTCCTTTACATCGACGACAACGGGTGCCTCGTCCTTGGGGGGCTTAGGGGACTTGGGGGCTTTGACTTTGGGGGGTTTAGCTGCTGACATTTCGATCTTGGACGCCTCGGCATGAACGACCAGCTTAGCCCTCGGCGACTTCCTGACCTCGGTGGTCTTGACAGCCTCTTCGGCCAGGGTGGCCCGGGCGGCCGCTATAATCTTGGCCGCGCGGCTGGCTCGAAAGCCTGGCACGGCGGACAAGGCCTCGGGGCTGGCGTTGGCGATGTCCTCGACAACTCGGAAACCATGCTTGTTCAGGATGGCGGCCGTGGCCCCGCCGACACCTGGTAGCGAAGTGATGAACTTAGCCATGCAATCCTCTCAAAGGTAGTGTGTTGGTTATTGGTGGGCATGGCGAGCAACATAGGGGATATGATGGACCATGACAATCCCATAACGCCGATGTTTTATCGATCTGAAGGCCAAATAAGGACAAATCGTGCGAAATTCCGGCTTAAGGGGAACTCTGGCATCCTGCGATGATCACCGAGGTTAAAAGAAAATCACCATGACCGCCAGTCAAGCCACATCATCCAGACTCTGGACCAGTACCCCCATCCACGGCAGCCAGTTGCCGGGAGCCGAGGACATTAACCGCCGCATCCTGGGGGCCTTTCGCGAGTTGAATGCGACTGACTTCTCGTCCCGCACCCACTTTTTTGGCGGTCGCTTCGAGAACCTCTATCTGGAACGTCAGCGCATCCCGGAACTGGATCTGGTCCTTGGCCATGCCGAGTCCTGCGCCCGCGCCATCCTGAATTATGGCCACAAATCCCTGCGCTTGGGCTTCTGGTTCAATGCCCAAGCCCCTGGACAGGGCACCAGCGTCCATAATCATGACGAGAACGACGAACTCCTCTCCGGCGTCTACTACATCCAGGTGCCTGACCAATCGGGCGAACTGGTCCTGCTGGACGGGCAACTGACGACGCGCGTGACGCCCAAGGCCGGAAATTTCCTCTTCTTCCCGCCCTCGCTGTCTCACCGGGTAGATGTCAACCGAAGCCAGGAACAGCGCCTGTCGCTGGCCTTCAACCTTGGACCGATGGCAACGGATTGAGGTCGCCCAGTAGATAGCGGGAGATAGCGGGGCACTCTCATTCCAGCACCAGGCGCTCCACCTCGGCCAGCACGACCTGACGGCCATCCAGGGTGATGAAATGGCGACCCGCCACATCCACGCGGC
>JBATOB010000173.1:0-3414 GCA_049290655.1 Chromatiaceae bacterium
GACCCTGAGCGCAAGGGCTATGACACCCGTTACGCGGAGATCAACGTCGCCTGCGAGGCCTGCCATGGCCCCGGTGCCCGCCATCGGGACTGGGCCAAGGCCGCGGCGGCACGGCAGGCTCAAGCGGGCGGGGCAGGCACGGATCAGGCGGCCCTTGCCGCCGCGGCGGATGATCCGACCCGGGGGCTGCTGGTGGACCTGAAGGATCGCGATGGCGGCATCTGGCGGCTTTCCGCCGAGACCGGCAAACCCAGTCGCCAGCCACCGCGCGACTCCCACATTCAGACCGAGACCTGCGCCCGCTGCCATTCCCGGCGCGGGCGCATTTGGGACGAGATCAAACCCGGCGAGCCCCTGCACCAAGGCTTTCGGCTGGCCCTGCTGGAGCCGGACCTCTATTTCCCGGACGGCCAGATCAAGGACGAGGTCTTTGTCTTCGGCTCCTTCATCCAGAGCCGCATGTACCATCAGGGGGTCGTCTGCGGCGATTGTCATGATGCCCACAGCCTGCGCCTCCAGGCGGACGGCAATGCTGTCTGCGCCCGCTGCCATCTCGCCCCCCGCTACGATACGCCCGAACATCATCACCATCCGGCCGGCTCCACGGGCGCCGCCTGCGTGGCCTGTCACATGCCCCAGCGGTTTTACATGGTAGTGGACGAGCGGGCCGATCACAGCCTGCGCGTACCGCGCCCGGATCTGTCCCTAAAGCTCGGCACCCCCAACGCCTGCAATGGCTGTCACACCAACCAGGATGCCGCCTGGGCGGCCACCGCGGTGGAGACCTGGTATCCCGATCCCCAATATCGGGGTCCTCACTTTGGCGAGGCCCTCTACGCGGCCGACCACCACGCCCCGGATGCGACTCAGCGCCTGCTGGCCCTGGCGGGAGACCCGACCCGCCCCGCCATCGCGCGGGCCAGCGCCCTGGACCGGCTCCATGACCAGCCCCAGGACGGCTCGGGCTCCGCGACCCTGTTAACGGTGCGCCGCCTGCTCGCCGACCCCGATGCCCTGATCCGCGCCCAGGCCGTGCGCTATCTGGATCTCGTGGATTTACGGACCCGGGTCGAACTGGCCTGGCCGCTCTTATCCGATCCGGCGCGCACGGTGCGACTGGAGGCGACCCGGGTGCTGGCGCCGATGATGCGCCAGGGGATCGGTGGCAAGCTGGCGGACCAGATGCGGGCCGCCCTGGCGGAGTACGCGACCGCCGAGCAGGTCAATGCCGACCGCCCCGAGGCTCACCTCAACCTGGGTCTCATCGCCGTCGCCCTGGGCGAGCCCAGCCTGGCGGAGCAGTCCTATCGCACCGCCCTGGAGCTTGATCCCCGCTTCACGCCCGCCCGCGCCAACCTGGCGGACCTCTATCGGGAACAGGGACGGGAGGCGGACGCCGAGGCTGAACTCAAGGCCGGCCTGGCATCCGCTCCGGACAATGCTGACCTGCACCATGCCCTGGGGCTGGCGCGGGTGCGTACCCACCGCCTGGCGGCGGCGATCCCGGATCTGGCGCGGGCCGCGCGGCTGGCCCCGGACAACAGCCGCTTTGCCTATGTGCATGGGGTGGCCCTGGATGCCGCCGACCGCACCGCCGAGGCCCTGGTCGTACTGGAGGCCGCCCAGCCGGGAGATCCGGCCAATCGGGACCTCCTGATCGCCCTGATCCAATACAATGCCAAGCTGGGGCGGGTCCAGGAGGCCCAGCGCTGGCTCGCGGAGTTCGGCGCCGGGGCCCCCGGGGACCCGGCTCTCAAGGCACTCCGGGAGCAGATCGGGCAGCCGATGGGACCGGGGGCTTCCCAGGGTCCTGGCGGCTGAAGGCAGTAGACCTCCTAGCGCCAGCCAAGCGGTAGCCCCGGAGGGTTGCGATTTACGGATAGAGTCGGGCGATGTCCTTGATGCCATGGCGCCCACGAGACCACGCGGTTTGCCAGCCCCAGGTCCCTATTTTGAGCGCTACCAGAGCCCGCCCCACCTGCCGCGCTATCCTAGTCATTCGACGCTGCGGCATTCAATTCCACAAAGGAGAAACAAGGGTATGTTGACTAAGACAAAGACAATGAGGTCCCTGGTGGCCGCCGGTCTGATGTGGGCCGGCACCGCCTGGGCCGTGGACGAGACCCCGGTGGACCCGGCGGCCCTGAAGGCGCTGGACACCATGGGGGCGCACTTGCGTGGCCTGACGTCCTTTAGCGTCCAGGCCAATGACACCCTGGACGAGGTGTTGGAGTCCGGGCAAAAGATCCAATTTTCCTCCGCCCTCAAGCTGGATGTGCGTAAGCCCAATGGCTTGCGGGCGGAAATCGAGACCGATCATAAATCGCGTCGCATCTTCTATGACGGCAAGAACTTCACCCTCTATGCCCCGCAGGACCAGTTCTTCGTCAGCGTGCCGGCCGCGCCAACGCTCAAGGAGGTCTTGAATACGGTCGAAACCAAATACGGCATCGCCTTCCCCCTGGTGGACCTGTTCCACTGGGGTGAGGATGACACGATGGCAAGCGACATCAGGGAGGCGATGCTGGTCGGCCCCAGTCAGATCAATGGCCAATTGACCGATCACTACGCCTTCCGTCAGGAAGGGCTGGATTGGCAGATCTGGATCGCGCGGGGCGAGGCCCCGTTACCATTGCGCTATGTGATCACAACCCTCAACGAACCGGGACAGCCGCAATACAGCGCCAACCTGAAATGGGACACGGCGGCAAAATTCGACGACAAACACTTTACTTTCGTGCCCGGCCAGGACGACCACCCGATCCCGATCGTCGCGATCGATGTCGTGGCACCGGCGCAATAGGAGGCATTGGAGATGAAATTTTTGAACGCAAAAGCCTTGGTGGGACTCTCCTCGGCGCTGGTCATCGCCTGTTGCGGCCTGCTGCTTACCGATGCCTGGGCGGATCGAGGACGAGGTGGCGGCGGGGGTGGCGGGGGTGGCGGTCACGCCCGGACATCGGTGAATCAGAGTGTCAACAGTAGCCGGAGTGTCAATGCCAATCGCGCCGCTGACCGTAACACCAATGTCAACCGCAACACCAACGTCAATCAAAACAAGAATGTCAACGTCAACGCCAACCGCAACGTGAATGTCAACAGCCATCACGATGTGGATATCGATGTCAACCACCGTGGCTATCACCCCGTAGCGACTGGCGTCGCCATCGGCGCCACCGCTGCCGTGGTTGGTTCCATCATCTATTCGCTGCCGCCATCCTGCAGGAGCGTCACGGTGGGATCAGTCACCTATCGGGAATGCGGGGGGACTTATTACCAGCCTCGTTATGTGGGTTCCAGCGTTGAGTACGTGGTGGTGAACTCGCCCTATTGAGGCGGGGTTTGACCACCGCATCGAAGCGCGCCCGATCCTCGGGCGCCAGGGCCTTGTCCACCCATTCGGTGCTATTGACT
>JBATOB010000174.1:0-1825 GCA_049290655.1 Chromatiaceae bacterium
ACCGAGTCCATCGCCAGGACGGTCCCCTGGGTGGCGGCCAATTCCTGCATCAGATCCGGGTTCTGGGCGGGCCAGATAAACGAGACGAGGGTCTTGCCGGCACCGAGCAGCTCGGCTTCCTGACAGCCCAGGGTAGGGTGCCGCATGGGGGCGCGCACTTTAAGCAGGATGTCAGCCGCCTCCCATACCTCCCGCGGGCCAGCGACCACTTCGGCCCCGGCCTCCCGGTAGACGTCGTCGCCGATGTTGGCCTCCAGTCCGGCGTCGCTCTCCACCACCACCGAAAAACCGAGCTTGATCAACTGCGCCACCGACTCCGGGGTGGCGGCTACCCGTCGTTCCCCTGGATAGACCTCTCTCGGGATGCCGATCTGCATTCTGTTAACTCCTGGCCGAGGATGTGCCGAAACGATGCGTTATCGTCTGGTTGGAATCAGGCTAACGTGCGATGAAAGGTCGCCTTGGGAGAGGCGGCCGGCGCGGTCGGGTCATGACCAACCGCGGGGCCGCAACCCGGCCGCCAAATCTCAGGGCTATCGCCGTGTCTAGCCTACGTAACGACACGCGCTTGCCACCGTACGCGTATCCATGTTGCGACCCCGGTTGATGTGATCCTCGATCTCGGCGGCGGAGCCGACGATGCGCCCGAAGAGGAACACGGTGAAGGCGGCCGATTCCAGCATGGAGTCGCTGACTTGACCCGCCATGAAGGGCTCCCACAGCTTTCTCAGCAGGATGACGGCAATCACCGCATCCACGTTAACGCAGTACACATTGCTGCTCACCCCCACCCTGCACAGGGCCTCGACGAGCTCGTGGTAGAACTCGAGAAAGATGTTATAGGCCCCCCGTTTCTTAATGAGGTCGCGTACATAGACCTCCCGCGGGTCAAAGTTGACGTCCTTGCCAGCGAACACCGGATGGTTGACACAGGGGATCTTGGCGTAGGAGAGATTGCCTTCCGCCTTCGCCTCGGTCTTGTAAGCCCGATAGTCCCGCGCGTATTTCGCGGCCATATCGGCCAAGTCCAACCCGTGGTCGACATTGCCGGGGTTTTTCAGACCCACGTTACGGAACTGGTCGATGAGGAAGGCCATGGCCTCGAAGCCATTACCACCATGCGCATAGCCGGTGTGGGTGAGGAATCCCACGTAAGCCTTGTTGATCTGTACCCGACCCGGTACCTCGGGGCCGTCGGCGCTCACCGCCCCCTTGGGTCCCTGAGCGGAGATGGTACCGGGGCCGTTGGTGGCGACCAGACCGATGAGGATCGAGAAGGTAAATAGGGCACCCTCGTCCGGGCGATTGCCGATCAGGCCCAGGTGGGCGATCTCGGCGAAGCTCCATTGGTCCATGAGCTCCCGGTTGTCCACGCCACAGAAGCTGGTCGCTTGCTGCCTCTCGCCGGACACCGCCGAGCCGACCAGGCAGCTAAAGATCCGCAGGTGCCAGGGTAGGTCGAGCAGGGTCGTGACCGCCAGCCGTTTGCTCATCAGGGGAATCCATGCCAGGTGGCAGGCAATCGCCGCCAGCACTACCTGCCCGCGGACGGATTTACCGGTGCGTTCGGCCAGGGCCTCGAGAAAGCCGACGAAGACCGACTTGGCCGAACGGGCGCGCACGGCGGCCAACATGCCGCTGCCCCGCTCGGAGGGCTCCTCCGAGAGCAGGATGTTCGAGATATCGCTGCTTTCGAGGGCCTGCTTCAGTTGCGGCCCGAAGTCGAAGGAAACGTCTTCGGGGTCGAACTGACGCGCCTTGCGGAACAGATCCAACAAGGTCTGTGCCGCCTGGCGTGAGAGGGCGACGTTCTGGGGACCCAAGA
>JBATOB010000175.1:0-3054 GCA_049290655.1 Chromatiaceae bacterium
GGAGGCCGGCCAAGCTAGCAATGGACGGGCTGATCCGGAACAGGAAGTAGAAGGCGCCGGCGAAGGTGACCAGCAAGGGCAGCAGGCTCACCAGGGTGCCCGTCACGAAGTGGCTGATGTGCCCCGCATCGTTTCCCAGCAGCGCCAGCACCTCACCGCGGCGCCGCTCGTGGAAATAGGCTAGCGGTAAGGATTGCAAGTGATCGTAGAGCCGGGTGCGCAGCCCGGCGAGCATGGTCTCGCCGGTACTGCCGAGGAGGTAACCGTTGCCGAAACCGAGACCGCTCTGAAGCGCCAGCAGAAGGGCCCACAGGAACATCAAGTCTCGGAGTCCAGGGGCAGCGGCGGCGGGATGAACCACCAGTTCGGTGAAGCGGCCGGCGATCCAGGGATTGGCCAGCGCGATGGCGCTCTCCCCCACCATGAGGAGCACGGCCAGCAGTAAAACGCCCCGGTGAGGGGTCACATAGGCGAGTAGCTGGGTGAATTGAGATTTTGTCATGGGATGGATGGGGTCGCCGGGCGGGTCAGGCTGCCCCGGAAGCTCTCCATGGGGGCGTTGTCGTAACCCTTGCCCTTGCGTGACCTAGAGGCCAATGGCGGGATCGTTGCGCCACCCAAACGCATCCGGATTCACTCCCGTTGCGGGGTGGCGCTTGCACTTTGCCGAAGGTGATCACATCAGGGGACTCTGGACTCCGGCTCGAGTTGATTGAGCGCCACCAGATTGTGTTGGACACTGGGATAGAGGCATAGAGGACTGCCGGTCATTTGTTCCGCCAGTCCGGGACAGAAGCCGATAGCCCCCGCCTGGGTATCATGACCATCCAACCAGGTCTTGACCTGGGTTCCCAACCGGTTCACCTCGGCCAGCGCGGGAGAGGCGGTCCAGATCTCGCGAATGGACTGCCGGTGCGGATTGCCCAGCGGGCGGAGCCACTGAACGCAAGGATAGACGTTGCCGAAGGGGTCAATGAGGACATTGGCGGAACCGGCCCCACAGTGTGGACTCGGGACAGGCGGGACATCGGGTACCGGCGCGGCCTGACGCAGGGTCTGTTCCCTCGGATCGGAATGGGCACGCCCGCGCTCGGCAAACCGGGCGAACAACCCGCGCCTGCCGTCCGCCGAGGAAGCGATGGCGAGGGGCGCACGGTCGCCATCGTCCCGGGGCGTGAGCTGGGGGTCAATGTCCAACGGCAAACCCAACCGATCCGCCAGCCCGAACATGTCCTCGATCTCCCGCTCATTCCAGGCGGTCAGCGGGCTTTTCAGTCGCACCCGCGGACCCACCTCCCGCATGTTTCGCAGGTGACCCAGCAGCCGCTCGAAACTTCCCGCCGTACGGGTCTGCCGGTCATGGCTGGCGGCCGTGGCGCCATGCAGGCTCACTTCGACGACAAAGGGGTCGATCTCGTCCTTCAGACGCCGAACCAGGCGCTGGCCCAGGGCGTGACCGTTGGTTTTCACCCGCGCGACAAAGCCCAATGATCGGGTCCGAGCACCCAGTTGAAAAAATGCCGGATGAAGGAGAGGTTCGCCGCCGCTGAACGTCAAGTCGAACGTGCCCAGGTCCCGCGGGTCTTCGAACAGGCACTGGTATTGTCCGGTGACAAGCGGTGTTTCCTGAAGCTCGCGGTCGTTGTAGCAGACAACACAGTTCAGGTTGCAGCGATAAGCTAGCTCCAGCAGGACCGCATGGAGAATGTGATTCGGTCAAGGTCCTGTTGAGAATCCGGGCGTAGGACATGGCGGTCACCCTGATTCAATGGCTTCGGCACATTCGGCGATGATCTGGGCATCGAACAGTTCCTGCAAATATTCCTTGACATCATGCGTCAACTGTAACGGCCCCACCTCATATTCCGCCGCCAACGCCTGGATGATGTCGCTCACCGGACGGACAGCGTTTACCGCTTCGAGGACCCGGATACCCGTCCCGTTGAGTACAAGCACCTCGCCAGCCGCCTGGCGCAGGACGACACCCTCCTCGCCGACGTTCCGCAAACGGATGTCCGGCCGCAGTTGATAAATCGTTGTGTCATCGATCATGACAGCGCGCTCCGTAACGCCTCATCGTCGCCAAAATTCATGCATCAGGGCTCGGCCCACCAAAAACCGAATGAACCGCCCAAGCGCCCCGAGGCGGTGTGCGAACGGAACTCGCACCGCCTGAGCGGAGCAGTCGCCACCGCACACTTTGCCCAGCAACTGCTCGCCCGGCCGGGAGGCATCCGGTCGAGAGGCCGCATCGGCTTGGGTGAGCCACCGCCAGCACCCGTGCCGCGGATAGCCGCCGATCACCCGATGAATCAACCAGCGGCCATCCCCGGCGCGGACCACGACCACATCCCCAGGCCAGTACCGACGGGATCTACGCACCCATACCCGGGCGCCGTCCCCGATCCAGGGCGACATACACCACCCGGAGACGCGCAGGCACAGCGGCTCCGCGGCGAGTTCTCGCAGAATGCCGTGCCGTTCAGAATGGGTGATCATATGATCGCGGATGGCAGGGTGCGCGAGAAATTCGGATCACGCGGCCCAGCATAGCGCAGAGGAGCGGGTGGGCGAGAGTGGCTGGGTATGGCATGGGCATAGTATCCGGCCCGCACCCGCCAGAGGCAAGAAGAGGGCGGGGGGTGCCTGGCCACCTATCGGCAACACGGCCTGGAGGGTAGGCTTGGCTTGAGCGAAACTCGTCAAGCCGGGCTGGATTTCCTCCCTCCAGCCTGTTCGAAAATTTCTTCCGAGTACTGGTCGCCTATCGGGTCACGCATGCCGGCGGGGTCTTGCCGCACAGTGCCGCGTTCGCCCGCGCCGGCCGCGCCCATGTCGTATTCGGGCACTCCGGGGCCGGCAAATCCACCAGTTCCCGGCTCGCCCTCAACGCCGGCTGGGAGGTGCTGTCCGACGACATCAACGCCCTGCTGCCCAATCCGGGCGGCTGGCGGGTGGAAAAACTGCCCTTCGCGGGCGACCTGGGGCAGACGCCAAGCCGCGGCCGCGCCTATCCCATCGCCGGGCTGCACTGGCTGCAACAGGCCGCGCCCC
>JBATOB010000176.1:0-8207 GCA_049290655.1 Chromatiaceae bacterium
GCCCTTACCTGTTCCCTTGCATACATGCCGGGTCTTGCCCCGGTTTACCCTCAGGGGTTTAATCGGTAATGCTTCTCGACGGGCTCCAGAACCTCCCAGGCACAGGCCAGGCCGGCGGGGAAGGTGATGAGGTCCCCGCGCTTGAACTCGCGTGGCTCGCCACCCTCGGGGGTGACCCGAAAGCGCCCGCGCAGGATATAGCAGGTCTCGGTCTTGGCGTAACGCCAGGGAAATGCCGAGACTTCCTTGCGCCAGAGGGGCCAATGATCGATCCCCAGCACGTCCAGCTTGGCGGGCGAGGGTTTGTGCTCGCAGTGGATTTCCTGGTCGCGGTCGGGATCGCTCATGGCTTGGGCTCCGGGTTGGCTGGGGGCCGGGTTACACCGGCGGGGTAAGTCCCTCTGGAGTAGGGATAGCGGCGTAGGCTTTTCAAGTCAGTATCCGTCAAGCCACGATCTTGCGCCCTTGGCCTACATGGCGGAAACTCTGATCATGAAAGCATACCTTGAAAAGCTGGCGGAGGTGGTCGGTCATCGCCTGCTGGCGCGCCAGGCCCTGCTCGCCACGGCCGAATCCTGCACCGGCGGTTGGATCGCGCAGGTGGTGACGTCCGTGCCGGGTTCCAGCGCCTGGTTCGACCGGGGCTTCGTCACCTACAGCAATCAGGCCAAGCAGGAGATGCTGGGTGTGGCGACGGAAATCCTGGCGGCCCATGGCGCCGTCAGCGCCCCGGTGGTGGCCGAGATGGCGGCTGGCGCCCTGAGTCGCAGCCAAGCTTGGGTCGCCGTGGCGGTGAGCGGCATCGCGGGGCCGGATGGCGGCAGCGAGGACAAACCCGTCGGTACCGTTTACCTGGCCTGGGCCCGGCGGGACCAGGCGCCCATGATCCAGCGCCTGCAATTCGCGGGTGATCGCGAGGAGATCCGTCGCCAGACGGTCCGCGTGGCCCTGGAGCGCCTGATCGAATTACTCGACGCCAGTGGCTGAGCGCCTGTTCCTGGCCCTTTGGCCTGGCGTGGCCCAACGTCTGGCCCTCGCCCGAGTCCAGGGTGCACTGCCTCCGCGGGCCGGACGCCCGACTCATCCCGAGGACATCCATCTCACCCTGGTCTTTTTGGGCCCTGCCAGCTCGGAACAGCGCCAATGTGCCGAGGCGGCCGCTGGGCGGGTGAGGGGCCAACCCTTCGAACTGACCCTGGATCGGGTGGGCTCCTTCCCTAGGGCCCGGGTTCTCTGGTGCGGGGCCGATACCGCCCCACCCCCTCTGGCCGGTCTGGTCCTGGCCCTGCGAGCGGCACTGGCGGGCTGTGGCTTTGCCCTCGACGAACGCCCCTATCGTCCCCATGCCACCCTGGCGCGCAAGGCGCCCGCCCTGGAGGCGCGTACCCTGAACCCGCCCATCCGCTGGCCGGTGGATTCCTTCGTGCTCGCCCGTGGCCAGGAAGGTCCGCCACCCCGTTACCGTATCCTGCGGCGCTGGTCTCTGGACGGATCTTGCTGAATCAAGCCTTCGGCGCCATGACGGCGCCAATCCTCTATGCGATACTTGCTCCCTTGAATTTGGGCGGGGCCAAAGGGCCGCCCAGCGACGGCAACCCCATAGCCAGGAGCTAATAAGGATGGACGAAAATCGCAAGAAGGCGTTGGCCGCCGCCCTCACCCAGATCGAGAAGCAGTTCGGCAAGGGCTCGGTCATGCGCATGGGCGATGCCGGCGCCATTCGCAACGTGGAGGTCATCTCCACGGGCTCCCTGGGCCTGGATATCGCCTTGGGTGTCGGGGGGGTGCCCAGGGGCCGCGTGGTGGAGATCTATGGTCCCGAGTCCTCCGGCAAGACGACCCTGACCCTGCATATCGTTGCCGAGGCCCAGAAGTTGGGCGGCACCTGCGCCTTTGTCGATGCGGAACACGCCTTGGACCCCCTCTATGCCGGGCGCCTGGGCGTCAACATGGACGAATTGCTGGTATCCCAGCCGGATACGGGGGAGCAGGCCCTGGAGATTACCGACATGCTGGTGCGCTCCGGCGCCGTGGACGTGGTGGTGGTCGATTCGGTGGCGGCCCTGACGCCCAAGGCCGAGATCGAGGGCGAGATGGGCGACTCCCATGTCGGCCTGCAGGCGCGCCTCATGTCCCAGGCCTTGCGCAAGCTCACCGGCAATATCAACCGTTCCAATTGCATGGTGGTCTTCATCAATCAGATTCGCATGAAGATCGGCGTCATGTTCGGTAGCCCGGAGACCACCACTGGCGGCAATGCCCTCAAGTTTTACGCCTCGGTGCGGTTGGACATCCGCCGCATCGGCGCCATCAAGAAGGGCGAGGAGGTCATCGGCAACGAGACCAAGGTCAAGGTGGTCAAGAATAAGGTGGCGCCCCCCTTCAAGCAGGCGGAGTTCGACATCCTGTACGGCGAGGGCATCTCCCGCGAGGGCGAGATCATCGATCTGGGCGCCCAGCATGGCATCATCGATAAATCGGGGGCCTGGTACGGCTATGGGGGTAACCGTATCGGCCAGGGCAAGGATAATGTGCGCCTGTATCTGAAGCAGAACCCGGCCCTGGCCGCCGAGATCGAGGCCAAGATCCGCGCCAAGCTGCTGCCGTCCGCGGATGCCGCCCCGGCTCCCGAGGCCGCGGTGGCGGGGTAAGCCCCAGACCGCGCCCGATCCCGATCGATATGGATGAGGACCCGGACGAGTTCGGGGAGGAACTTCTGGCGGAGGCCCCGAGTGCCCAGGGGGCCGACGCCGTTCGCAATCAGGCTCTCCGCCTGCTCGCCAGCCGCGAGCACGGCCGGAGGGAGCTGGAGCGCAAGCTGCTGGCGCGGGGCTACGCGGCCGCCATCCTGGTGGGGGTACTGGACGCCCTGACCGAGACGGGCCTCCTGAGCGATGAGCGCATGGCCGAGGCCTACGTGGCCGGGCGGTTGCGCAAGGGTTTCGGTCCCCTGCGCCTGCGCCAGGAGTTACGCGAGCGGGGCCTGGACGAGGACCTGATCGGCCCCGTCATCGACCGGAGCCCCAGCGATTGGCTGGAACTCATGTCCAGGGTGGCGGCCAGGAAATTTGGCCCCGGCCCGGTTACCGATCGCAAGGAACTGGCGCGCCGCGCCCGTTTCCTTGAATATCGCGGCTTTCCTCCGGATCTCGTCGGTCGCTACCTGCGCGGCGGGTCGGAAGCGTGACATCGCCCTGAACCCATGGGGTCGTTAAGCGAAAACTGCCATTTATTCCGTACTGAGTTTGCCGTCATGAAGAGCAGCGCCGAGCTGAGAGCCAGTTTCCTCGATTTTTTCGCCTCCCGCGGCCATCAGGTGGTGCCCAGCAGCCCCCTGGTTCCGGCTAATGACCCGACCCTGCTGTTCACCAACGCGGGCATGGTCCAGTTCAAGGACGTCTTCCTGGGCCGCGACAAGCGTCCCTATCACCGGGCCACCAGCACCCAGCGCTGCGTGCGCGCTGGCGGTAAGCACAATGACCTGGAAAATGTCGGCTACACGGCCCGCCACCACACCTTTTTCGAAATGCTGGGCAATTTCAGCTTTGGGGACTATTTCAAGCACAGCGCCATTCTTTACGCCTGGGAATATCTCACCCAGGTCCTCGCCATTCCCCCGGAGCGCCTCTGGGTGACCGTCTTCCAGGACGACGACGAGGCCGCCACCATCTGGCTCGACGAGATTGGCGTGGACCCCACCCGCTTCTCCCGCTGCGGCGAGAAGGATAACTTCTGGTCCATGGGTGATACCGGGCCCTGTGGCCCCTGCTCCGAGATCTTCTACGATCATGGCCCCCAGGTCCCCGGTGGCCCCCCGGGCTCCCTGGACGCCGACGGCGACCGCTATATCGAGATCTGGAATCTGGTCTTCATGCAGTTCGACCGGGACGCCAGCGGCAAGCTGACCCCCTTACCCAAGCCCTCGGTGGATACCGGCATGGGGCTGGAGCGTCTGGCGGCGGTCATGCAAGGCGTCCACGGCAACTACGAGATCGACCTCTTCGTTAAACTCATTGATGCGGCGGCCCAGGCCACGGGCGCCCCGGATCGAGAGTCTAAGGCCCTGCGCGTCATCGCGGACCATATTCGCTCCGCCGCCTTCCTCATCGTCGACGGCGTCACCCCCGGCAACGAGGGGCGTGGCTATGTCCTGCGGCGCATCATTCGCCGCGCCATCCGCCACGGCTACCAGCTTGGCCAGGCCGAGCCCTTCTTCTTCGAGCTGGTCGCCCCTCTGGCGGCCGAAATGGGCGACGCCTTCCCCGAGTTGCCCAAGGCCTGGGAACGGGTGGCCCATGTCCTCAGGCTGGAGGAGGAGCGCTTCGCCGAGACCCTGGAACAGGGCATGCGCATCCTGGAGCAGGCCATCGCCGGTCTCGCGGGGGCCGTCATCCCCGGCGAGACCGTTTTCAAGCTCTACGACACCTACGGCTTCCCCCTGGATCTGACCGCCGACATCGCCCGCGAGCGGGGGCTGACCCTGGACACCGCCGGCTTTGACCGCGAGATGGCCCGGCAGAAGGAGCGCGCTCGCGCCGCCAGCCACTTCAGCGCCGGTTCCGGCGCCGCCTTGCGGCTGGAGGGCGAGACCCGCTTTACGGGCTACGAGCACCTGGATGACCTCGCCCATGTGATGGGCCTCTACCGGGGCAAGGAGGCGGTCGAGGTCCTGAGTGCTGGCGACGAAGGCATCCTTGTCCTCGATACCACCCCCTTCTACGCCGAATCCGGTGGCCAGGTCGGTGACCGCGGCTGGCTCACGGGTGAACAGGCCCGCCTGACGGTGCTCAATACCCAGAAGCTGGGCGGGGATGTCTTCGGGCATGTCTGTCGGGTGGAGGCGGGCGAGCTGCGCGTCGGCGATAAGCTCGAAGCCAAGGTGGACGCGGAACGGCGCTGCGCCACGGCGCTCAACCACTCCGCAACCCACCTGATGCATGCGGCCCTGCGCCACATCCTGGGCGATCACGTCCAGCAGAAGGGCTCCCTGGTGGACCCCGAGCGGCTGCGCTTCGACTTCTCCCACTTCGAGCCCGTCAGCCGGGAGCAACTCCTGGCGATCGAGCGCCTGGTGAACCAGGAAATCCGCGAGAATCACCCGGTCGAGACCCGCGTCATGACCCTGGAGGACGCCAAGGCCACGGGCGCCATGGCCCTCTTCGGCGAGAAATACGCCGACCGGGTGAGGGTGCTGCGCATGGGTGACTTCTCCACCGAGCTCTGTGGCGGGACCCATGCCCGGGCGGTGGGAGACATAGGTCTCTTTAAGATCCTTGGCGAGGGCGGTATCGCCTCCGGCGTGCGCCGCATCGAGGCCACCACCGGGGCCCAGGCCCTGGCGGCCGTTGAAGCGGACGAGGAACGCCTGCTGCGCCTGGCCAGCCTGGTCAAGGGCAGCCGGGAGGATCTGGACGACAAGGTCGCCGCCCTGCTGGAGCGCGCCAAGCGGCTGGAAAAGGAATTGGCGGACCTCAAGGCCAAGGCCGCCAGCGCCGCGGGCCAGGATCTGGCCGCCCAGGCGGAGGAGGTCGGTGGCATCAAGGTGCTGGCGGCGCGGCTGGATGGGGCCGACGCCAAGGCCCTGCGCGACGCCCTGGACCGGCTTAAGGACAAGTTGGGTTCCGCTATCATCCTGCTGGCCGCCGAGAGCGAGGGCCGGGTCAGCCTGGTGGCCGGAGTGACCAAGGACCTGACCGACCGCTTCCAGGCCGGGGATCTCATCCGCGAGGCCGCCGCCAAGGTGGGTGGTAAGGGCGGTGGCCGGGCGGACATGGCCCAGGCGGGAGGCTCCGACCCCACCGGCCTGCCCGCGGCCCTGGCCCTGGCCAAGGAGTGGGCACTGGCCCGGGTAAATCCCTAGGTTCCAGTTTTCTTTCCCTGGTCGCCCCGGACCTCGGGGCGGCTGGGTATCGTTGACATTGGCAGAAGAAAGGAGAGTGCCATGGCGCTCATTGTTCAAAAATACGGCGGTACCTCCGTCGGCAGCGTGGAGCGCATCCAGAGCGTTGCCCAGCGTGTGAAACGCTGGCGCGACCGGGGCGATCAAGTGGTAGTGGTCGTCTCCGCCATGTCCGGCGAGACGGATCGTCTCATCGGCCTGGCCAAGGCCATCCAGGAGCGCCCCCTCCCGCGGGAACTGGACGTGCTGCTAGCCACCGGCGAACAGGTCACCATCGCCCTGCTGGCCATGGCCCTGGATCAGATCGGCTGTCCCAGCCGCTCCTACACGGGCGCCCAGGTCCAAATCCTCACGGATAGCGCCCACAACAAGGCGCGCATCCTCGAGATCGAGGGGACCAACATCCGGGCGGATCTGGATGCCGGGAGCGTGGTCGTGGTGGCGGGCTTCCAGGGCGTGGATGAAGAGGGCAATATCACGACCCTGGGGCGGGGCGGGTCGGACACCTCCGCCGTGGCCGTGGCCGCCGCCCTGCACGCCGACGAGTGCCAGATCTACACCGACGTGGATGGTGTCTATACCACGGACCCGCGCGTGGAGCCCCGCGCCCGCAAGCTCGATCGCATCACCTTCGAGGAGATGCTCGAGATGGCCAGCCTGGGCTCCAAGGTCCTGCAAATCCGCTCCGTGGAGTTTGCGGGTAAGTATAAGGTTCCCTTGCGTGTGCTCTCCAGCTTCGAAGAGGGTGAGGGCACGCTGATTTCACTTGAGGAGGACGCCGTGGAACAAGCGGTCATTTCCGGTATTGCATTCGCCCGCGACGAGGCCAAGCTCACCATCCTGGGGGTCCCGGACCAGCCCGGTGTCGCCTACAAGATTTTGGGCCCCATCGCGGACGCCAATATCGAAGTGGATATGATCATCCAGAATATCGCCGCCGACGAGGCGACGACGGACTTCACCTTCACCGTCCATCGCAACGAGTATCAGCGGGCCATGGAGATCCTCAAGGGCACCGCCGCCTCCCTGTCCGCGCGTCAGGTCCTGGGTGACGATCGGATCGCCAAGATCTCCATCGTGGGCGTAGGCATGCGCTCCCACGCCGGTATCGCCAGCAAGATGTTCGCCGCTCTGGCCAAGGAGGGGATCAACATCCGCATGATCTCCACCTCCGAGATCAAGATCTCCGTGGTCGTGGACGAGAAGTATCTGGAACTAGGCGTGCGCACCCTGCACAGTGCCTTTGGCCTGGACAAAAACGACTGACCGGAGGCGATCAGCCCCAAAAAGGCTTGCTATCGCGCAAAAAGCCCTTTTTGGGGCCTCTGGCAGTTGCTAAAATTCACTACACACGGAGTCGTACCCAGGCCTTCGTGTTTGGTTGCTTCGCGGTCCCAGCGTCTGAGCCGGCAATGCCGCTCCTCGCCGCCCCTGGCCCGCGTTCTGGTTAAAGGAATAGAAAGGGAGAGAACGCGACATGTTGATACTCACGAGAAGGGTCGGCGAGACCCTCATGATCGGAGATGAGGTGACCGTCACCGTCCTTGGCGTCAAGGGCAACCAGGTGCGCATCGGCGTCAACGCCCCCCGGGACGTCGCCGTCCATCGCGAAGAGATCTACGAGCGTATCAAGCGCGAACAGGCCGGGCAGGGTGGCGGAGGCGAAATCGACAGCGATAACGACAGCGATTAGCTGTGGCGCCCAACGGCAGGCGGGACTATAATCCTCCGCCTGCTAAGGCACCTGCCAACACCGCCAAGGTTTCCAGGAGAGATGGCCGAGAGGCTGAAGGCGCTCCCCTGCTAAGGGAGTATGGGGCTTATACCTCCATCGAGGGTTCGAATCCCTCTCTCTCCGCCACTACGCCGATCTAATCTGCTGATAAGCAAGGCGATTTTTTTGAATACGCCTTGTCTCCCCCCGGTTGCGACACCTCGCGACTCTCTGCCCCTTGAGTCGCTGGATCAACCATCTTCGCCGCTCCCCTTGCCACCAGGAAACAGCCGGTCACTTTCTGGATTCGCCATTTACTGGAGAAGTCTCAAGGTCCGGATCCGATACGGGCCAGCGCGATGCTTCAAGCTGCTTGTTGCTCGCTCCGTGATTCGCGGTTTGCTCTTGATGGCTGTGATCCTTGCGATCACGCTTGCTGGCGGCTGTAGTTCGGCAAGCAAACAAGAGGACGGCGTGGCGTCCTGGTACGGATCCAAACACCACGGCAAGAAAACCGCCAGTGGTCAGCCCTTTAATCAAAATGCCCTTTCCGCGGCCCACCCCCATTTGCCTTTTGGGACCCAAGTCAGGGTC
>JBATOB010000177.1:0-3543 GCA_049290655.1 Chromatiaceae bacterium
GGGCTATACCGAGATCCGCGCCCCCTTCCAGGGCCGCATCGGCCGCGCCAACTTCGCCGAGGGCGCCGTGGTCGGCCCCAACGTCGGCCCCCTCGCCCGGCTGGTGCGAACCGATCCGGTCTTCGTCAACATGCCGGTGACGGATCGCGCCATGCTGGCGGTGCGTCAGACGCAAAACACCAGTGGCTTCGCGCCCTATCTGCGCCTCGCCGATGGCAGCCTGGTCAAGGAGCCCGGCAAGTTTCAGTTCTCCGACCCGGAGATCGACACCACCACGGATACGGTCCGCATCCGGGCCCTGTTCGACAACGCCGACGGGGTTCTGCTGCCGGGTCAGCACGTGACCGTCACGGTCCGGGCCACCCAGCCGGAGCTGGCCCTGGTCATCCCTCAAGTCGCGGTCCAGCAGGACCAGGCGGGCCGCCTGGTGCTGACCCTGGACCCCGATAACAAGGTCGAGGTCACGCGGGTCAAGCTGGGTGAACGCGTCGATACCGATTGGGTGGTACTCGAAGGTCTGAGCGCCGATCAAAAGGTCATCGTGGAAGGCATCCAGAAGGCACGGCCCGGCATGGTGGTACAGCCAACGCCCGTAGCCCCGCGCGGTGGAGACTGAGCCCATGTTTTCCGCCTTCTTCATCTCCCGCACCCGCTTCGCCATGGTGATCTCGCTGGTGATCATCATCGCTGGCCTGATCGCCATCAAGGTCCTGCCGGTGGCCCAGTTCCCGGACATAGTCCCGCCTCAGGTGTCGGTGCAAGCCTTCTACCCCGGCGCCAATGCCGAGATCCTCGCCGAGACCGTGGCCGCGCCCATCGAGGCCGAGGTCAACGGCGTCGATGACATGCTCTACATGAACTCGACCAGTGACAACTCCGGTCGCTACCGCCTGGACGTGACCTTTGCCGTCGGCACCGATCCCGACATCGCCGCCGTCAACGTGCAAAACCGCGTGGCCCTGGCCCTCCCGACCCTGCCGGCCGAGGTGTCCCAACAAGGCGTCTCGGTGCGCAAACAGTCCACCAGCATGCTGCTCACGGTCAACCTGCTGTCGCCCAAGGAGACCTTCGACCGGCTATTCCTCTCCAATTATATGGAGATCAATATCCGTGACCCCCTGGCGCGCCTGCCGGGTGTCGGCGACGCCAGCCAGTTTGGACCCCTCGACTATGCCATGCGCATCTGGCTCGACCCCCAGATCATGACCTCCCTGGCTATCAGCGAGGCCGAGGTGGTGGATGCGATCCGCCGCCAGAACCTGCAGGCCGCCACCGGCCGCCTGGGGGCGCCGCCCGACAACGAGGCCCGCGCCTTCACCTATACCCTCCAGGCCAAGGGACGCCTCACCGAGCCCGAGGAGTTCGAGCACATCCTGATCCGCGCCAATCCGGATGGCTCCGTGGTGCGCCTGGGCGATATCGCCCGCATCGAACTGGGGGCACAAACCTACGACGCCGATACCTGGGTTGATGGGGTATCCACCTCCATGCTCGGCATCTATCTCTCCCCCGGGGCCAACGCCCTGGAGACCGCCGATCGGGTTTATGCGACCCTGGAGCAATTGGCCGAACGCTTCCCCGACGACTTGGAATACGACATCTATTACGACACCACCGACTTCGTGCGTATCAGCATGCGCAACGTGGTCATCACCATGCTCCAGGCCCTGGGGTTGGTCATCCTGGTGACCTACGCCTTTCTGGGTGACTGGCGCTCGACCCTGGTGCCGGTATTGGCGATCCCGGGCTCCATCATTGGCACCTTCGCGGTGTTGCTGGCCGCGGGACTCTCCATCAACACCGTCTCCATGTTCGCCATCATCCTCGCCATCGGCATCGTCGTGGATGACGCCATCGTCGTGGTGGAGAACGTCCAGCGCCTGATCGACGAGGAGAAGCTGAGCGCCAAGGAGGCGGCCAAGCGGGCAATGGAGCAGGTCACGGGGCCCGTGATCGCGACCACCCTGGTGCTCTACGCCGTGTTCGTACCGACCGCCTTTCTGCCCGGCATCACAGGCCAACTCTACCTCCAGTTCGCGGTGACCATCTCGGTGGCGGTGACCTTGTCCTCCCTGATCGCCCTGACCCTAAGCCCGGCCCTGTGCGGCCTGCTGCTGCGCCCCTCGCGGCAGGTGCGTGGCCCCCTGCGCTGGTTCTCCGTCTTCCTGGACTGGACCCGGGATGGCTACGCCCGCCTCGTCGCGGCCCTGGGGCGCGTCTCCTTCGTCGCGGTGCTCATCATCGCCGCCTCCGCGGCCGGCGCCGGCTGGCTCTTCAATCAGGTGCCCACCGGCTTCATCCCCGACGAGGACACGGGCTTTTTCTTCATCGATGTCTCCCTGCCCGATGCCTCCTCCATTGCCCGCACCGGCGCCGTGCTGGCCCAGGTCCAGCAAGCCCTCGCGGCCGAGGAGGAGATCGATCACGTCATGACCGTGGCGGGTTTCAGCCTGCTGGCGGGGGTGCGGTCGAGTGGCGGCATGGCCATTGCGATCCTCAAGCATTGGGAGGATCGCCCCGGCCCCCAGAGCACCTCGGCGGCCGTCCTGGCCCGGATCCAGCCCCGGCTCCTGGCCATCCCTCAGGCCACCGTCTTCGCCTTCGCCGCGCCACCCATCCAGGGACTGGGGACCGCCGGCGGCATCGAAATGGAGCTGCTGGACCTGACTGGCCGGCCGCCGGACGAACTGGCCCAGGCCCTCCAGGGCTTCATCACCCACACCAACGAGGACCCGCGCATCCAGCGCGCCTTCTCCACCTTCAGCGCCCAGACGCCGCAACTTTTCCTGGATATCAACCGCGACAAGGCCGAGGCCCTGGGCGTGCGCCTATCCGATCTCTTCGTGACCCTCCAGACCCACCTGGGTTCACTCTATGTCAACGACTTCAACCTCTTCGGCCGCACCTTCCGGGTTTTCCTGCAGGCCGATGGCCGCTTCCGCATGACCCCAGAGGATCTGAACCAGTTGCATGTCCGTAATTCCCGTGGGCAGATGGTGCCGATCCAGTCCCTGGTGACGGTCGAGCCCATCCTGGGTCCCGAAAGCACGCGGCGCTTCAACCTCTTCCGCGCCGCGAGCGTCAACGTGACCCCGGTCGGCAGTACCGGCGAGGGCATTGCCGCCTTGCGGGAAATCGAGCAAGCCAGCCTACCGGCCGGCTTCGGCATCGACTGGAGTGGCACCACCTTCCAGGAGGTCCAGGCCGGCGGGGAGGCCGCCCTGGTGCTGTCGCTGGCGCTGCTCCTGGTCTATCTCTTCCTGGTCGCCCAGTACGAGAGCTGGACGGTGCCCCTGTCCGTCATCCTGTCGGTGGTCATCGCCGCCGTCGGCGGACTGGCGGCCACCTGGCTGGCGGGGCTCGACAACAATGTCTATACCCAGATCGGTCTGGTTATGCTCATCGGCCTCGCCAGCAAGAACGCCATCCTGATCGTGGAGTTCGCCAAGCAACTGCGCGAGGAGGGCCGCTCCATCCAGCAGGCGGCAGCCGACGCCGCTCGCATCCGCTTCCGCGCCGTCCTCATGACCGCCATGAGCTTCG
>JBATOB010000178.1:0-9834 GCA_049290655.1 Chromatiaceae bacterium
AACACCATCGCTTTCGCAACCTCTTCCACGAGGTGAATGCCGAACGGTTGGGGCACTGTTGGCACGGCTTGAACAAGGCTGCTGCCAGCGGCGTCGATGGGCTGACGGCGGAGACTTACGCGACCAACCTGGACGGTCATATCACCGATCTGGCGGAGCGTGTGAAGGTGGGGCGCTACCGGGCGAAACTCGTGCGGCGCGTCTACATCCCCAAAGAGAACGGAAAAGAAAGGCCATTGGGCATCCCGGCGCTGGCGGACAAGCTCGTGCAACTCGCCTGCGCCAGGCTGTTGGGGGCGATCTACGCAGAAGACTTCCTCGATTGCTCCCACGGCTATCGACCGGGGCGAAACGCCAAGGATGCGGTGTGCGATCTGACCTTCGAACTGATGTACGGCAAGTTCGGCTTTCTGGTCGAAGCCGACATCCGTGGGTTCTTTGAGCACATCGACCACGACTGGCGGCTACGGATGCTGGCGTTGCGAATCGATGACGGCGCCTTTCTCACTCTCATCGCGAAATGGCTCAAGGCGGGAATTCTGGACACCGATGGTGCGGTGCTGCATCCCGACACCGGGATCCCGCAAGGGCGGGATCGTCTCACCGGTGCTGGCGAACGTCTATCTGCACCAGGTTCTGGACCTCTGGTTCGAGCGTGTGGTCAAGCCCCGCTGCCGCGGGGAGGCGCTGCTGTGCCGGTACGCCGACGACTTCGTCTGCGCCTGCCGCTGCCGCGACGATGCCGAGCGGTTCTTCAAGGCACTGCCTCAACGGTTGGCCAAGTTCGGCCTCGAGGTGGCGCCGGAGAAGACGCAAGTCTTGCGTTTCAGCCGCTTTCATCCGAGCATGACGCGGCGGGTGACTTTCCTCGGTTTCGAGTTGTTCTGGTTTCCGGACCGGGCAGGTACCCCGCGGGCCAAGCGCCGCACCGCCCGCAAGAAGCTCCGCGGCGCGGTGCAGCGGCTCAAGGACGGGATCAAGGGCCACCGGCACCTGCCGGGCAGGGACTTTATCAAGGGGCTCAATCGCCGACGGGTCGGGCACTACAACGACTACGGACTGCGGGGCAACTCGCAGGACCTGTGGCGCTTCTTCCAAACAGCGATGGAGGATGCGTTCAAATGGCTGAATCGGCGCGGTGGCAAGCGCCGGAGCTTTACCTGGCAGGTCTTCAACCGCGCCTTGGCGAGGCTCGGCATCGCGAAGCCCCGCATCACCGAGAAGCCAGCGACGCACCGGGTGTTGGCATGAACCATTTGCTCGCGCGAAGGCGAGTACAACCGAAGAACCGGATGCGGGAAAACTGCACGTCCGGGACTGTGCCGGGGGCGCCGGGCAACCGGCGTCCCTACGGCTGAGGGGGTAAGCATGTCCAGCGAGGGCGAGAACAAGGGGGGCGCCCGCCCGTGCTGAGGGAGTTGGTGAGACAACGGCCGGTGTGTGCGATGGAGGAGTTGCGCGCGGCCTTTGTGGAGCGCATGGGGGTGTCGGTAAGGGCTCCGACGCTGCGCAAGGGCTTGCAGGAGGCGGGAGTGGTGCGCCGGCTTCGGCGTCTAAAATTTGACGAACGATCACTCTGCCCGCGGGCGGCTCGCCAGACGGTTATACAGGAGAAAGCCATGTGGACCAGACTCTTGCTCACACTGGCCATTCTGGTTGCGGGTCTGACCGCGCAGGTAATCTGGGCACAGGAAAGGATTTACCGGGTGGGCCTACTCGGTTTAACGGAGCGCGAGTGCGGTAATCGGTCGGTTCGGGAGGGGCTGCACCAGCTCGGATACCTGGAGGGCGGGAATCTGGTCATCGATTGCCGTCATGGCGGGGGGCGCTCCGAGGGTCTCCAGCTTGCCGCCAACGAACTGGCGCGCACCAAGCCCGACGTCATCGTGGCGCCGACGCACCTCACCGCCGATGCGGCGCACGCGGCGACCCAAAGCATACCCCTGGTCTTCATCGCGAGCAGCGACCCAGTTTTCAGCGGCTTTGCCACGAGCCTCGCACACCCCGGCGGTAACATGACCGGGCTCACCTATTACTCGGGCGAGCTGAACGCGAAGCGGCTCGAGCTATTGAAGGGCGTGGCACCCGGGATTCGGCGGGTCGCGGTCTTGGCGAGCCCCTACATGTCGCCGAGCATCAACGAGGTCTATCTCCGCGATATCGCCGCCGCGGCTGGGACGCTGGGGCTGGAGATTCGGGTATTCGTGGCCCCCCAAGACGAGGATCTCGAGCCCGCCTTCGCGGAGATGGAGGAATGGCAGGCGGACGCCCTCTACCCCCTGCCGACCATCGTCTTCGCCTACCAGGCCCAGCAGATCGCCGACCTCGCCCGCTGGTACCACCTGCCCAGCATCCACTGGTACAAGCCCTTCGCCACGATGGGCGGCCTCATGGCCTACGGTGTCGAGTACCCCGCACTCCAACAACGGGCCGCCCGCTACGTGGACAAGATCCTCAAAGGCGCCAACCCGGCCGACCTGCCGATCGAGCAGCCGACTCAGTACGAGCTCTATATCAATCGCACGACAGCGGACGATCTGGGGCTCAGGATCCCGCCGTCCATCGCGCTACGCGCCGATCGAATCGTCGAATGAAGGGAGGCGGCGCGACCGCCGACCCCGAGCGCGCCGGATGGCTAGGGCGTATGAGCTCATTGCCCCAGGGCCGGCTGTTTCACAAGTACTTCGCGTACTTCGTTCTGCTGGTGAGCGGCACCCTGCTTGCCAGCGAGGCCACCGGACTGTACTTCTCCTACCAGGAGACGCGCGCGGGGTTGTTCGCGCTGCAACGGGAGAAGGCGCTGGGGGCGGCCGTGCGCATTGAGCAATTCGCCAAGGACATCGAGCAGCAGATCGGCTGGACGGTCCTTCCCCAAGCAGGCGGCGGCACCCTTGAGCCGCGCTACCTTGAGCTCCTGAGGCTTTTGCGCCGGGTCCCCGCCGTCACCGACGCGAGCTGGCTGGACGCGAGCGGGCGCGAGCAGTTGCGGGTGTCGCGTCTCAGCCTGGATCGCATCGGCAGCGGGGGCGATCGCTCGGGTGAGCCGGCGTTTCGCGAGCCGAGGCCTGGGCGTCCCTATTTCGGCCCGGTCTATTTTCGCCAGGAGACCGAGCCCTATATGACGATCGCGGTGGCGCCGGGAGGTAAGGGCGAGGGCGTCACCGGGGTCGAGGTGAATCTCAGGTTCGTCTGGGACCTGGTGTCGCGCATTCGCGTCGGCAAGACCGGCTACGCCTACGTGGTGGACCGTCATGGGCGGCTGATCTCCCACCCCGACATCAGCCTGGTGCTGCGGAAGAGCGATTTTTCCGGCCTCCCGCAGGTGCGCAGTGCCCTGGCGGACGGCACCGGCCAAGGCGAGGGTTTGCCAGACCAGGTCGCGGGAAGAGACCCGGAGGGCAATCCCGTGCTTGCCGCCCACGCGCCGATCGCCGAGTTGGGCTGGGTCGTGCTCGTCGAGCAGCCGCTCGCCGAGGCCCTGGCTCCGCTTTACGGAGCGTTACAGCGCACCGGTCTGCTGCTGCTCGTCTCGCTCGCGCTCGCGGTGCTCGCCAGCCTAGCGCTCGCCCGGCGCATGGTGAGGCCGATCCGGGCCTTGCAAGAGGGGGCCGCGCGCGTGGGCGCTGGCGCCCTCGACCACCGGATGGAGGTCGCGACGGGCGATGAGATCCAGGCGCTCGCCGAGGAGTTCAACCGCATGGCCGCACGGCTGCGCGAGTCCTACGCGGGCCTCGAACGGAAGGTGGCCGAGCGCACCCGCGAGCTGGAGCTCGCCAACCAGGCCAGGTCGCGCTTCCTGCGGGCGGCGAGTCACGACTTGCGCCAGCCAATGCACGCCCTCGGGCTGTTCGTGGCGCAGTTCGGCGAACATGCTCGCGACCCGGAGACGCGACGCATCGCCGAGCAGGCCGGGGTCGCGGTGACGGCCTTGCAAGAGCTCCTGGACGCGATCCTCGATATCTCGCGGCTGGATGCCAGGGTGATCGCGCCCGAGGTGGTCGACTTCGGCGTCGATACGCTGCTCGCGCGCCTCGACACCGCCTTCGCCCCCAGTGCGGCGGAGAAGGGTTTGCGGTGGCGGGTCAGACCGAGTCGTCTCTGCGTGCGCAGCGATCCCGTGCTGTTGGAGCGCATCCTGCTCAATCTCGCCGCCAACGCCGTGCGTTACACCGGGCGCGGCGGCATCGCGATCGGCTGTCGGCGCCGCGGCGAGCGCGTCCGCATCCAGGTCTGGGACACGGGCAGCGGAATCCCGCCCGAGCAGCAGGAGGCGATCTTCCAGGAGTTCTACCAGGTCGCCAACCCGGGACGGGATTGCCGGCAGGGCCTGGGTCTCGGCCTGGCCATTGCCGCACGCCTGGCGCGTCTGCTCGGCGGCCGCATCGAGGTCGCCTCGCGCCCCGGCAAGGGTTCCCTGTTTGCCGTGGAGGTCCCGCGCGGACGGCGACCGGCAATCCAGATGCGCACGGTACCGGCAGGGGGCGCGAACGATTCGCTTCGGGGCGCCTTCTTGCTCGTCGTGGACGACGACGCCCTGGTACGCGATGCCATGGGAAGCCTGCTGAGGCAATGGGGCTGTGAGGTGGCGGTGGCGGCGAATGCCGAGGAGGTCGTCGCCACCCTCGATCAGGCCGACCGGTTACCCGACGCCCTGCTCTGCGACTATCGCCTGCCTGGCGAAGAGACCGGCATCCAGGTCATCCGGCGAGTGTGCGAGGTCGCCGGGACCGGGATCCCAGCCGCCCTCATCAGCGGCGACACCGCCCCCGAATCCGTGCGCGAGGCCAAGGCGAGCGGTTATCCGGTGCTGCCGAAACCCCTGGCGCCGGCCAAGCTGCGCGCGCTTGTCGAGCACCTCGTCTCGGCATCGCGGGTCCCAAGCGATCGCCCTGGGGGTGACGCTCGGGGTTTGGCTGGCTAACCCCCCGGTTTTTCCGATTCTTCAAGCCGCAGGCCCAGCCGGTTGATCGTCACCACCGCCTGGGTGCGGCTCGTCACCTTGAGCGCCCTGAGGACGGCGGTGACGTGGATCTTCACCGTGGCCTCGGCCAGGCCGAGCTCGCGGCAGATCAGCTTGTTCGACTTTCCCTGCGCCATGAGCGCGAGCACCTGCCGTTGACGCTCGGTCAACCCCAGATCCTCAACGGAAACCGCCACGCGGGTCCCGAGGCTGGTACCCCGCCCCGCCACGGCTGCCCAGTCATCTGCGATGAGCTCAGGCGGCAGATAGCGTCCGCCCGAGAGCACGAGGCGGAGCGCATTGACCATGACCGGATGGGACGAGGACTTGGGAACGTACCCCATGGCACCCCCGGCGAGCACTGCCTTGACGGTGCGCGGATCGTCCAGCGCCGACAGCGCGACGAGCGGCAGCGCCGGATAGTCCCCGCGCAACTCATCGAACAGCTCGAGCCCGCTCACGTCGGGCAGGCAGATGTCGAGCAGCACCAGATCCAGATCAGGGTGCTCGGCCGCCAGCCGTCGCACGGCCTCGCCGTCCACCGCCTCGAGCACGGTGACCTCGCTGTCCAGTTCCCGGAGCACGTGCGCAAGCGCCTCGCGGAGCAGCGGATGATCGTCGGCGACCAGAATTTTCACGGCTCCTCCCCTCCCGACCCTGGTGAATAAAGACACACTCGAATGGGCTAGAACGCAAGTATTACATCCCCCCCGCGCCTCCCGGGCAAGCCGAAGGAAAAAACCCGCCCCGACAGGCTGTTGCGGGCGTGCCTCTCCGGATAGGACAAAGGTCGTAGGCCGTCGGGCGCATAGAGGGTCGCGGCCCCTGGGTCCAGACTTAAAACCGAGGGTGGAGGCATCGAGCCTACACCATCTTGGCAATCGAGCAATCCTTTAAGGAGGCAATATGAACCATATCACCCTAATGGCTTCCCTGCTGGCCGCGATCATGACCGGTGTTGCCGTGGCACAGGACCTACCTTCGGGCGCGGTCCTCTTCACGCCCGACAAGATGGCCTGGAAGCCTAATCCGAGAAACCCGACGCAGGAGGCTAGCGACCTCATTGGCGATTCGACGAAGGCCGGTCCCTATGTGCAGCGGGTGAAATACCCGCCGCACAACAAGGTGCCGCCGCACACGCATCCCGAGGACAGGACCTACACGGTCATCTCTGGGACCTGGTATATCGCCTGGGGCGAGACGTACGACCCAGCCAAGATGATCGCGGTGCCGCCCGGTAGCTTCTACACGGAGCCGGCCAATGTGGTTCACTTCGTCGAGAGTAGAGGCGAACCGGTCGTGCTGCAGATCAGCGGGGTTGGGCCTTCGGCAACGAAGAGGCTCGACGCTTCCAAGAAGTAGGAGCAATCGGTCGATCTCGCAGTCGATGCGAAGAATTCCCTTCGGCGAATCGGAGAGCGCCAAGGGAATCATCTCAGTGCCCAGGGGCGCCACGGCCTTCTCCGCCGGTAGCTGGGCCGGTGGGCACATACCAGCAGAGTGCCTAGGGGGCCGTGCCGGGCGGGGTGCGTCCCCCACTATTGGCTGGCGCCGCGCCAGAGAGAATCGCTAACGACCAGGAGGACGGAAAATGTGCAGTCCCGCTCAAGCCATTCGCGCGCATCGACTCGGTGCGATCCTCATTTTTTGTTTACCCATGTTTCTCGCGCCCTTACCCGGTATCGCGCAGACACCCGAGGGAGTGGTTCCAATTACGTCAGAGCCCGAGCACAAGGTTCGGTTTGACAACGGGCAGGTGCGCCTGGTTGAGGTGGTCCTTCCGCAAGGCAAGGCATCGCTGTTCCACGAACATGGTGCCGACGCCTTCTTCGTGTTCTTCCGAACCGCCGAGATTACGAGCGAGCCTTTCGGGGGGAAACCGGTCGCTACCACCACTCCGGCGGGGTCTGTTCACTTCACGTCAACGGCGGATGGCCCCTATGTCCATCGCGTGATCGCCACCGGCGAGGAGACCGTTCATGTCATCGCCCTGGAGTTGCTGGCACTGGCGGCCCCAGGCCCCGCGAGTGCATCGCAAGATCGGTTTCCTCCGTTCGAAGTCGCGCTGGAGAATTCACGGGGCCGGATCTATCGCCTCAAGCTGGGTCCGGGGGAGTTGACCGAAGCCTTCACCCGTCCCGCCGGAACGGCCATCTTCGCGGTGTCCTCCGGCCGCATCAGTGAAAAACCCGAAGGCAAGCCAGCAAGGCTGTGGGACTTCGAGCCAGGTCACTTCAGATGGGTTGAGACCGGCGAGGTGCTGTCGTTGCAGAACGAAAGCTCGGCGCCGATCGAATGGGTCGAAATCGAGGTGTTCTGATCTGTCCGAGGTGGAGAGCCTTACCCGGACTCTATTCAGGGGATTGCCCGCCCGGCTCGGGCTATCCCGCCGGGTCGCTATCGCGCCTATCTGGCCCCGGCGGCGGTGGCGGAGCTTTTCGACCTCCTGGCCTGGGGTGGCTTTGGCCTCAAGGATCACAAGACCGCCCAGACGCCGCTGCTCCGCCTGGCGCGGGGCGAACGCCACCTGGACCCCCGCGTCACCCTGCGCGAGGAACATGCCCGGGGGCTGGGATTGCCTGGTGGACAGCCGTAGCGCCAAGGAATATGGCCAGGCCGTCAACGCCGCCGGGGAGGGCCCGGAGGCCCTGGCCCTGGACCCAGGGGATATCCCCACCGCCGGGATGCCCAGTCGCCTGGACACCGGCCTGGCGATCGGTAACCTCTGGTATCTCAACTATGCCGACCGCAACGATTGCCGCATCACGGGCATGACCCGCTTCGCCACCTTCTGGGTGGAAAACGGCGAAGCCGTCGCCCCGGTCATGGCGATGCGCTTCGACGACTCCCTCTATCACCTGCTGGGTGACCGCCTCGAAGGGCTGACGCGGGAGCGGGAACTCCTGGTCTCCCCCGAGACCTATGAGGGTCGCTCCTCCGCGAGCGCCCTGCTGCCGGGTATCCTGGTCAGCGGCATCGATCTGGCGTTGTAAGGGGGCCGGCGGCGGGTGGCCGGCCGGGGGTCCTAGGGGACGATGCGGATGGTGGTGCCGTCCCTGACGGCCTGCCAGATCTCGTCCATCTCCTTGTTATTGACGGCGATACAGCCATTGGTCCAGTCGAGGCGGTCATATTCGGCTAGCACCGTCGACGAGTGGATGTAGTTGGGCTTGCCGTGAATCATGATCATGCCCCCCGGCTTGTAACCGGCCTCCTCGGCGCGCAGGCGATCATCGGGGTTCGGGTAGGAGACATGGAGGGCCTTGTAGTAGTTGCTTCTATGGTTGCGCCAGTCGAGCACATACTCGCCTTCCGGCGTGCGCTGGTCACCCTCGCGGAATTTGGGGCCCACGGGGTCCTTGCCGAGGGCGACGCGGTATTCCCGCATCACCTGCCCACCTTTTATGAGCTTCAAGCGGCGATCCGACTTGTCCACCACCACCTCATCGGCGGTCGTCAACTTGGCCTGCGAGGAATCCTTGGTGGAGGAGCAGCCCATCAGCCAGGTCGTCAGGCACACGGCCGCGCAGACCAAGGCGCTAGCCCTGGCGAATCCTCTCGCGGAGGAGTCGATGCTAACCAAAGGATTATGAGTCATGCCGCTTCTCAGCTCAGTCAGTTCATTACAATGCTTAAAGTAAACGACGAGAGGTCTCCGGCGTCAAGTGGTTGGGGCCCACTTGCAATCCGCCTTAGGCCATGACAGATACCCATGTCGGGTGAAAGAGGCGGCGGGTCAAGCCGGAACCGGGCGCCGATAGGCCAGGACGAGCAGGAGGATGCCCGCCAGGATCATGGGCAGGCTCAGGAGCTGGCCCATGGTGAGCCAGTCGAAGGCCAGGTAGCCAATGTGACTGTCCGGCACCCGGACTAACTCCACCAAGCCCCGGAAGAGGCCGTAGCCCAGGAGAAAAAGGCCCGACACGGCCATGGTTGGGCGGGGGCGACTGGAGTAGATCCAGAGGACGAGGAACAGTACCAGCCCTTCCAGGGCCGCCTCGTAGAGTTGCGAGGGGTGCAGGGCCAGGCTCCATTCGGTCCCGAGGGGGAGGTCGCGGCACTGTTCCGGAAAGCGGGGGCAGGGCAGGCGCAGACCCCAGGAGGCCTCCGTGGCCCGGCCCCAGAGTTCGCCATTGATGAAGTTGCCGATGCGCCCGGCCAGCAGGCCCAGGGGCACCAGGGGGGCGATGAAGTCCGTGACCTGGAAGAAGCCGAGCCCGCGCCGGTTCCCGAAGAGCGTCATGGCGATCAGGACGCCGATGAGTCCACCATGGAAGGACATGCCGCCCTGCCAGACCTTGAACAGGTTGAGGGGATTGGCGAGGATCTGGTCGAAACCGTAGAAGAGCATGTAGCCCAGACGGCCACCGACGATGACGCCGATCACGCCATAAAAGAGCAGGTCGTCCACCATCTGGGCGGTCCAGCCCGAATCCGACCGCCGGGCGCGGTACCGGCCCAGTGCCCAAAAGGCGCCAAAGCCGATCAGGTACATGAGGCCGTACCAGTGGATCTTGAGGGGGCCCAGGGCCAGGGCGACGGGGTCGATATCGGGATAGGTCAACATGGGGCGCATTTTAGCGCATCCTGGGGGGTAGGGGGCGGATGGACGCCCTTGGGCCGCGACCTCTTCATCGCCGATAACAGCGTCACCGGCTGGACGGGGATTCGATACCTCAAAGAGTGGTGCGGTATCGCCACTAAGGATTGGGGCAAATGATCACGCAATCCCAGATCGTCCCCGCCGTGGCAGCAATTCTCATTATGCCCCCCATCACCCGGATGTTGGCTCTGGAGGCGGCGACTCGAAGCTGTTCAGCATGAAATCCATCAGCGCCTCCCAGGTCTCGAAGCACCGGTAACTGGTCAGGGTG
>JBATOB010000179.1:0-14691 GCA_049290655.1 Chromatiaceae bacterium
CCCCGGCGGCGCAAGCTGCGTCGATGAGTTGGTTCACGTGACGCCGCTGCTCCAGGTCGATTAGGCGTCCGCGGGGTCAATCAAGAGTTGCCGGACTTTTTTTTGGAGCATGAGCAAGGCCGCCGCCTCGGCCAGGGCCTGGTCCTGGTCCTTACGCCCCACCTCCTGCTCCAACTGCTGGATGCGGACTTGGTCCGTCCGCCGCTGGGCGCGCTCGGCCTGACCACCGACCGGGGCATTGGCCTGGACACAGGCGGTCCGCCAGACCTCGATCTGCTCGGAGTAGAGCCCCTGACGCCGGCAATAGGTACCTGAGTTCCTCGGCGTTGAGGTGGGCGGTCTCGACGACGATGGCGAATTTCTCGGCGCTGTCGCGCTCGTCAGGCGTGGGCACTGAAACCAGGTCACCACCCGCCTTGAGGGCCTGAGTGTGCCAGCTGTAGAGGGTGTCACGCGGGATTTGGGTCGCTCGCGCCAGCTCGGGGACGGGCCTATTTTGCGGGGGGAGCATCTTGGCGATGATGCTGGCTTGGAACTCAGCGGAATAGTGTCGCATGGCTAAGCACCTCATGGGCCGGGCCGAGGGGCCGTCCTCAACCTCAGGTGATGCCCCCTATTTTCACACAAAAGGCTCCCAGAGGGAGGCGACATCTATCCTGACACAGGGGGATAGTGATCAAACAGATAGCCAGTGTTCCCCGCGCTCGCGGGGATGAACAGGTGCTAACTCATTAATGTCGTAGCCGGGTCATGGCGTTGCTCAGGGGCGATTGAGCGCTTCGTCCGGCCAGTAGCGCGATCCGGTCAGCTTCGCCGCGATCTTCCAGCCCTTGCCGGTCAGGACGAAGACGGCCTTGCCTTCATTGAAGCGCATGACGAGTTGGTCCTTTTTCTCCCCCCGCCATGGCGCCGACCTCGGTCGCCGCATCCAGTCCTTCGGCGACAAAGGCCGCGAACCCGGGGGCGTCCTCGAACAGGATGACCAGCTGGGACGCGAAGCCGCCGAGGCCAAAGCTGAGACCGGCGCCGGTGGTCGCCATCTTCATGTAAACACGTGAGCCGGTCGCGGCGTTGACCGCGACGCCGCGCCCGTAGCCGGCGACGACGTAGAAGCTGGCTTCCCGCTTGTCGAAGACGGCGTAACCAGCGAGATCTAGGCGGATGCGACGGCCGGCGCGATTACCAGTAGCAGGGCCAGCACGGTGGATCAATCCTTGGCGCCGATGTGGGCGGGTAAGCGGCTGGCGGAAAATGATAGGTTTCTGACGAGCTCGGTAAACCCTAACACAGGATCAAGGACTCGTTGCCGCGTGGGGGCGCTCTGGTTAGGATGCAGAGGCTGGCGGTCGGGTTAGCTGGCGGGGTTTCGTAACTTTCAGCCTGCCACCCTTGTGAATCAGCCCCAATTTTTTCAGTTGGTTGGGATTAACTAAGCGCCATTCGGATCTGACCCTTTTCCCCCACCTGCCCGCGCGCCGCCTGTTGCCTCTCGGCCGCCGCTCTTGCTCAACACTGGAGACCCTGTCATGAGTGAATCCAATCCTGCCGCTCCGGAACCGGGTCGCCTCGCTGCGCGACAGGGATCTACCGACCCGACCGGCTGGCTGAAGTGGTTGCCGGGCCTGCGGATCCTGCGTCACTACGAGCTTGCCTGGCTGCGCCACGATGTCGCGGCCGGTCTGGTGCTGACCACGATGCTGGTGCCGGTCGGCATTGCCTATGCCGTGGCCTCGGGCGTGCCGGGCATCTATGGTCTCTACGCCACGATCATCCCGCTGCTCGCCTATGCGCTGTTCGGCCCGAGCCGCATTCTTGTTCTCGGGCCGGATTCGTCGCTCGCGGCCCTGATTCTTGCCGTCGTCCTGCCGCTGTCCGGCGGCGACCCGCTGCGCGCCATCGCCCTGGCCAGCATGATGGCGGTGGTGTCCGGTGTGTTGTGCATTCTGGCGGGCGTCGCCCGGCTGGGCTTTGTCACCGAGCTGCTCTCCAAACCGATCCGCTACGGCTACATGAACGGCATTGCGCTGACGGTCCTGATCAGCCAACTTCCCAAACTCTTCGGCTTCTCGGTCGACGCGGACGATCCGCTGCGCAAGGTCTGGGAGTTCGCGCAGGCTCTGCTTGCCGGAAAGACCAACGCGGTCGCGCTACTGGTCGGCGGCGCTACCCTGGCGCTGATCCTGCTGCTCAAGCGCAGCAAGCGTTTGCCCGGGGTGCTGATCGCGGTGATTGGCGCCACGATCCTCGTCGCGACACTCGGCCTCGACAACTACGGCCTGTCGATCCTCGGTTCGCTGCCCCAAGGCTTGCCGGCCTTCGCCCTCCCCTGGATCACGCCTGCCGATGTGGGGCCTGTCTTGATGGGCGGTTTTGCCGTCGCCATCGTCTCTTTCGCCGACACCAGCGTGCTCTCGCGTACCTATGCCGAGAGGACCGCAAGCCACGTGGACCCGAACCAGGAGATGGTGGGGCTCGGGGCGGCCAACCTCGCGGCCGGCTTCTTCCAGGGGTTTCCGATCAGCAGCAGCTCGTCACGCACCCCCGTGGCCGAGGCCGCCGGGGCCAAGACCCAGTTGACCAGCGTCGTCGGCGCCCTGGCCGTTACCCTGCTGCTGGTGCTGGCGCCCAACCTGTTGCAATACCTGCCGAATACCGCGCTGGCCGCCGTGGTCATCGCCGCGGCCATCAGTCTGTTCGAGATTGCCGATCTGGGACGCATTTATCGTATCCAGCGCTGGGAGTTCTGGCTGTCCATCGGCTGCTGCATCGGAGTGGTCGTGCTGGGCGCCATCCCCGGTATTGGCCTGGCGATCCTGCTAGCGGTGATCGAGTTCCTCTGGGATGGCTGGCGCCCGGACTCCGCCGTCTTGGGTCGCGTCAAGGGCATCAATGGTTACCACGACATCTCGCGCTACCCCGACGCCCGCCTGATTCCGGGTCTGGTCCTGTTTCGCTGGGCGGCGCCACTGTTTTTCGCCAACGCCGAGTGGTTCCACGAGCGCGCCCTCGACGCCGTGGCCGCCTCGCCGACACCGGTGCGCTGGCTGGTGGTGACGGCGGAACCGGTCACCAGCGTGGATGTCACCGCCGCGGACATCGTGGCCAAGCTCGACGAGACTCTGCAGGCGGCCGGCATCGAGCTGTGCTTTGCCGAGATGAAGGATCCCGTCCAGGACAAGCTGAAGCGCTTCGGGCTCTTCCACCGGCTCGGCGCTGAAGTCTTCTTTCCGACCATCGGCGAGGCCGTGAATACCTATCTCGCCACCCATCCCGAGGTGGCGGTGGAGTGGCGGAAGAGCAGGGAGTCCGGTCACTGACAGGGCGAGCCGCGGTTCTTCGAACGCTCGCGGAACTGTCTTTGAAAGGGATGGCGGAAACGTCGTATGTTAGAGCCTTGTCGCGCCGCGTGAAGGTGCCCGTTCGGCTCCATCCATGACGAGGGCCCGCGGAGATCGCCCATGGAATACCTCGAGAATCGCACGTTCGAAGAAATTCAGGTCGGTGACAGCGCGACGCTGACGCGCACGCTCACCGAGCAGGACATCATGCTCTTTGCGGTGATGTCCGGCGACATCAACCCGGCGCACGTCGATCCTGATTACGCGAAGAACAGCCAGTTCCGCGAAGTGATCGGACACGGCATGTGGAGCGGCGCGCTGATCTCCACCGTGCTCGGCACGCAGTTTCCAGGGCCGGGCACCATCTATCTGGGACAAGAGCTGCGTTTCCGGCATCCGGTCGGGGTCGGAGACACGGTCACCGTCAAGGTGACGGCGACGGCGCGCGATGTGGAGAAAGGGCGTCTCACGCTCGAGACCGAGTGCGTGAATCAGGACGGCGAGGTCGTCGTGTCCGGGAAGGCGCACGTCATCGCGCCGAGGGAGAAGGTGCGGCGCCCGCGGATCGACCTGCCCGACGTACGAATCGACGACCGGGAGGCGCGCTTCAGACACCTCGCTGCCCGCGTGAGAGGCCGCAGGCTCGATCCGGTGCGCACCGCGGTCGCGCACCCGTGCGACATCGCATCGCTTGCCGGCGCGCTGGAAGCGGGGCGTGCGGGCGTCATCATTCCCGTGCTCGTCGGGCCGGAAGGCAAGCTGCGGGAAACGGCACGGCGCGCGGAGCTCGATCTTGCTGGCATCAAGATCATCCCGGTCGCCCACAGCCACGAGGCGGCGGCGGTCGCGGTGCGGCTTGCGCGGGAGGGCAAGGTCGAGGCCATCATGCAGGGCAGTCTGCCAGCGGCCGAGCTCATCGCGGCGGTGATCGCTCGGGATTCCGGTCTGCGTATGGAGCGCCGCCTGAGCCACGTGTTCGCGATGGACGTTCCGACCTACCCAAGGCCCCTTTTCATCACCGATGCCATGATCAACATCGAGCCGAGGCTAGAGGAGAAGCGCGACATCGTCCAGAACGCGATCGACCTGGCGCGCATCCTTGGCATTGCCATGCCGCGGGTGGCGATACTGGCGGCCGTGGAGACCGTCAACCCCAGGATGCGAGCCACGATCGAGGCTGCGGTGCTGTGCAAGATGGCCGATCGCGGTCAGATCACCGGTGCGGTGCTGGAGGGGCCGCTCGGCTTCGACGACGCAATCTCCCTCGATGCGGCGCGCGCGGGACACATTCTTTCTCCAGTGGCGGGACAGGCCGACATCCTGGTGGTGCCCGATATCGAATCGGGCAACATGCTCGTCAAGCAGCTCACTTATCTCGCTGACGCACTCGCCGCCGGCGTTGTGCTCGGCGCGCGCGTACCGATCGCACTTTCTCATCGCGCCGACGATCGTCGCGCGCGCATGGCCTCGGCGATGCTCGTACAGATTGTAGCTCGCTGAGGATAGTACACTGCCAGCCATTAGTTACCTTAGTTAGGACAGGTCTTCATGAGCACCACCGCCCATATTCGCCGTTTATTTCGCCAAGAGCTCCTCGGAACCTTGGTTGTCGTCTGGCCCATCCTATCGGGACTTCTCGTCATCATCGCCAGTCTGGGCTTGTTGGTCGCCCATCTTGAAGGTTGGGGTCTGCTGGACGGGATTTACTTCGCCTTTGTCACCGGCTTGACGATTGGCTACGGCGACCTGGTGCCGCACCAACCGCTCCCGCGTCTCCTGGCCATCGGGATTGGCTTCTCGGGAATCCTCTTGACCGCCCTGCTCGCGGCCATCACCGTGCGGGCCATGCAGGCGGCCACGGAACACAACAAGTCATGAGCTCAGGGGCTATCCTTGTTTAAGAGTGATCAGAAACATATTAAGACGCGCCCGCGAGGCGTCCGCGATCCCAATCCTTCTTCCGAGGAGTGCCACCATGTCCAACAACCCTAAGACCTCACCCGACGGCGTACTGCCCAGCGGCAGGGCACCGGACACGCCGTCAGCGACCGCGGGGATGGATGCCGCGCTGCAAGCCTGGGGGCCACTCGGGGAGTACCTGGTGGATGCGGCCCAGCGGACCATCCTCTTTTGGGACGTACTGCGCCGGCGCAGCGACCAATACCAAGAGCAGAAGGCAAAGGCCGTGCCCCATGTGCTCAGCTTCGGCGCCGAATTGGTACTCGACGGCCGGACCTTCGAGCACCCGGCCAATTACCTGCTAGTACGGATCATCCCTCCGGCAGGGGTGGTGATAGATCCGAAAAAGCGCCCCTTCGTGGTGGTTGATCCGCGTGCCGGTCATGGACCCGGGATCGGCGGCTTCAAGGCCGATAGCGAATTGGGCGTGGCGATGCGCGCTGGCCATCCCAGCTATTTCGTGGGTTTTACCCCCGACCCCATGCCGGACCAGACTATCGAGGACATCATGCGGGTTGAGGCGGTGTTCCTGGAAAAGGTCATCGCGTTACATCCGGAGGCCGAGGGCAAACCCTGCGTCATCGGCAATTGTCAGGCTGGCTGGGCGGTGATGATGGTAGCCGCCGTGCGACCGGAACTGTTCGGACCCCTCATCATCCCGGGCTCGCCCCTGTCTTACTGGGCCGGTGTGGAGGGCGAGAATCCCATGCGCTACACCGGCGGGCTGGCGGGCGGCAGTTGGATGACGGCGTTGATGGGTGATTTGGGCGGTGGCACCTTCGACGGCGCCAATTTGGTTGCGAACTTCGAGAACCTCAATCCCGCCAATACCCTCTGGACCAAGAACTATGCCCTCTGGGCCAAGGTCGACACCGAGCAGCAGCGCTTCCTGGAATTCGAAAAGTGGTGGGGTGGCCACATCAAGCTTAATGCCGCGGAGATGCAGTGGATTGTCGATCAACTGTTCGTCGGTAATCACCTGGCCACCGCGGAGATCGTCACCAGCGACGGGGCGCGGGTCGATCTGCGCAACATCCGCTCGCCGATCCTCTGCTTCTGCTCCAAGGGAGACAACATCACCCCGCCGGCGCAGGCCCTCGGTTGGATCATCGATCTCTATGGTTCGGACGAGGATCTGCTCGCCAGTGGCCAAACTATTGTCTATGCGATCCATGAGCACATTGGCCACCTCGGTATCTTCGTCTCCGGCGGCGTCGCCAAGAAGGAGCACGATGAATTCGCCTCCAACATCGATCTGATCGATGTGCTGCCGCCCGGCCTCTACGAGGCGGTGATGACACCCAAGACCGCGGAGGCGGCCAATCCGGAACTGGTCAGCGGTGACTGGATCGTTCGTTTCGAACGGCGCACCCTGAACGACATCCGGGCCATCGTCCACCCCGACCCCGAGAACGAACGCCGCTTCGCCACCGTGCGGCGGGTCTCCGAGATCAATCTCGGCCTGTATCGCACCCTGTTCCAGCCCTTCATCCAGGCCATCGGCGCCGCGCGAACCGCCACCTGGCTCCCCCAGATCAATCCCTCCCAACTGCCCTTTGACCTGTTCTCGGATCGCAATCCGCTGATGCACCTGATCGCCCAACTGGCCGATCAGGTGCGGGAGCAGCGCCGGCCGGCAGCCCCCGACAATCCCTTCCTCCAGTTACAGGCGACGATCTCGGAGGGGATGATCGCCGCGCTCGATGGCTGGCGCGATCTGCGTGACCGCAGCCTGGAGGAGATCTTCCTGGCCACCTACGGTTCGCCGCTGCTGCAAGCCCTGGTGGGCATCCGCGCCGGGGACGAGCCACCGCGGCGGCGCCCCGGGCTGGAGCCGGAGCGCATTAACCTCATCCAGCAACGGATCGGCGAAATCAAGGCGCGTATCGCGGAGGGCGGCCCGCGCGAGGCCATGATTCGCAGTCTGATCTTCATTGGCCTGCCGGGAGGGGGCGTGGACGAGCGCGCCTTCAACGCCTTGCGCCAGATCCGCGCCGCGCAGGGCGGTATGACCCTGGAGGAATTCGAGCGGGCGGTACGCGAGCAGTTCTTTGCCTTGTTACTCGACCGGGACGCGGCCCTGGCCGCCATCCCCACCATGCTACCGGATGACGCGGAGGTACGAGCGGAGGTGTTGGCGAAGGTCCGCCATGTCGCCTACGCGACCGGCGAAGCCACCGGTCAGCGGGCCAAAAACCTGGCACGGATTGAAGCATTGCTCGGCCCGGACGAATGGTCATGACCCCCATGAGGATCTCCCGATGCAAGCCAAGCACGAAAAGTACAATCTCCTGATCGCCCGCTGCCAGGCCCTGGCACCCGTGCCGACCGCGATCGCTCACCCCTGCGACGAAAGCTCCCTCAAGGGGGCGGTGGAGGCGGCCGAGTTAGGCCTCCTGAAGCCGATCCTGGTCGGCCCGCGAGCCAGGATCCTGGCCTTGGCCAAGGAATTCCAGCTCGACATCTCCGATCTCGAACTGGTGGACGCCCCCCACAGCCACGCCTCGGCCGCCGCGGCGGTTTTACTGGCCCGGGAGGGCCAGGCCGAGATGCTCATGAAGGGCAGCCTGCACACCGACGAGTTGATGGGGGCGGTGGTGGCCACCGCCACCGGGTTACGCACCGAGCGACGGATCAGCCACGTCTTCGTTATGGACGTCCCGGGCCTAGACCGGCCAATCCTCATCACCGATGCGGCTATCAATATCTTCCCAACATTGGAAGATAAGCGGCACATCGTCCAAAACGCGATCGATCTTGCCCTCGCCCTGGGCGTAAAAGAGCCAAAGGTCGCGATCCTGTCCGCCGTGGAGACGGTAAACCCCAAGATCCCCTCGACGGTGGAAGCCGCTGCCCTGTGCAAGATGGCCGACCGCCACCAGATCACCGGCGGTATCCTGGATGGCCCGCTGGCCCTGGACAACGCCATTGATCTCGCGGCGGCCCAGATCAAGCAAATCGACTCGCCGGTCGCTGGGCTTGCGGACATCCTGGTGGTCCCCGACCTGGAGGCCGGCAACATGCTGGCCAAGAGCCTGACCTTCATGGCCGGCGCGGAGGCGGCCGGTATCGTGCTTGGCGCCCGGGTACCGATCATCCTCACCAGCCGCGCGGACTCGGTGACCACGCGCCTCGCCTCGTGCGCGGTGGCGGCCCTGGTCGTCCATGCCAGGCGGGAGCATGCGAACCAGGCGGTGATGGGATGAGCGAAGCCATTCTTGTCGTCAACGCGGGTTCATCCAGCATCAAGTTCTCCCTGTTCCTGGACCGAGATCGGGACGGGGAGCCCGAACTGTTGCTGGGCGGTCAACTCGAAGGGCTCTATACCGCGCCCCGTTTTATCGCCAGCGACGCGGCGGGCACCCTCATCGGTGAACAGCGCTGGGCGGAGGGCGAGGCCCTGGGTCATGACGGCGCCATCACCCATCTGTCCGGTTTCCTGCGCGAACCGCTCGGCGAGCACCGGCTCGCCGCCGTGGGTCATCGGGTGGTACACGGCGGTCTCCACTATGGGGCACCGGTACGCATGACCCCTGCGATTGTGGAAGAATTGGCGGAGTTCATCCCCTTGGCGCCGCTGCACCAGCCTCACAACCTGGCGCCCATCCGGTCACTGCTTGCGCAGCGACCGGACCTGCCACAGGTGGCCTGTTTCGATACCGCCTTCCATCGGGGTCAGTCAGAGGTCGCCCAGGCTTTCGCCTTGCCGCCCGAGATCACCGGGCGCGGCGTGCGCCGCTATGGTTTCCACGGTTTGTCCTACGAATATATTGCCTCGGTCCTGCCCGGGCTCGACGTCCGCGCGGCGCAGGGACGCACCGTGGTGCTGCATCTGGGCAATGGCGCGAGCGCCTGTGCGCTCAACGCACGCAAGAGCGTGGCCAGCACCCTGGGGTTCACGGCTGTCGATGGGTTACCGATGGGCACCCGCTGCGGCAACCTGGACCCGGGGGTCATGCTGTATCTGATGGACGAGCTGAAGATGGACGCCAGAGCCATCGAAAAATTGATCTATCGGCAGTCCGGGCTGCTTGGCGTCTCGGGCATCTCCAGCGACATGCGCACCCTGCTTAACTCCGACGAGCCGCGGGCACGCTTCGCGGTCGAGCTGTTCGTCTACCGCATCACTCGCGAGCTGGGCTCACTCGCCGCCGCGCTGGGTGGACTCGACGCGCTGGTCTTCACCGCCGGCATTGGCGAGCATGCCGCGCCGATCCGCGAACGAGTCTGCCAAGCCGCCGCTTGGCTCGGGGTAGTACTCGATCCCGCCGCCAATGCGGCCGCTAGCGCCTCTAGCGGCTGGCGTATCAGCACGGCGGACAGCCCCGCTTCCGCCTGGGTGATCCCCACGAATGAGGAACTGATGATCGCCCGGCATACGCTGCACCTGCTCAACCCTGCGACCCGAGGAACTGGACCATGTCCGTTGAAACCCACCGCCCGATACTGAAGGGTAAAAAGGCGCTGGTTGTCGGCATCGCCAACGAGCAGTCCATCGCCTACGGCTGCGCCAAGGCGTTCCGCGAGTTGGATGCGGACCTCGCCATCACCTATCTCAACGAAAAATCGAAACCCTATGTCGAGCCGCTGGCTAAATCCTTGGAGGCGCCGATCTTCATGCCGCTCAATGTCAGCCAGCCGGGTGAACTTGAGGCCCTCTTCGCGGCCATTACCGCGCAGTGGGGGCGACTCGATATCCTGGTCCACTCCATCGCCTTTGCCCCCAAGGACGACCTGCGGGGCGGTCTGCTCAATTGTTCGGCGGCAGGCTTCGCCCAGGCAATGGATATCTCCTGTCACTCCTTCCTCCGGATGGCCAAGCTGGCAGCCCCCCTGATGACCGCGGGAGGGACCATGTTCGCCATGACGTTCCACGGTGCTATCCAGGTGTCCCCAAACTATAACGTCATGGGGCCCGTGAAGGCGGCCCTGGAGTGCGCCTGTCGCTACCTGGCCTATGAATTGGGCCCTCGGGGCATTCGGGTCCACGCCATTTCGCCGGGGCCGCTCAAGACCCGCGCCGCCTCGGGGCTCAAGGACTTTGACGTGCTGCTCAACGAGGCCGCTCGGCGCGCACCGCTCGGTGACTTGGTGGACATTATGGACGTCGGCTTCACCTGCGCCTTCCTCGCCAGCGACCAGGCACGCCGGCTGACTGGCGGCACGCTCTACGTGGATGGCGGTCTCAATATCATGGCGTGACACGAGATAGGCATTTCCGCTGACTACCCGTATCCAGCGGCAGCCCCTCTTGATGGCGGCGTGGCTGGCGGAATAAATGCTGGATTGAGAGTGCTATGCCCCAAATCTTGATGGACCCCGAATCCCGCTCCCTTGGCGAGTGCTTTGCCTTGGTTAAGGCCCGGCGTCGGGATCGGCCGCGCTTCCCCTCGGGCTGCGTCACCCCCGTTGCCGACGAGGCGATCGCCCTGGCCGGGGCGGACCCAGACCACCACCTGCATCCGGCCCTCGTCTATGGCCCCTCCCGCTCCTCCGAGGGCCAGCAAGTCTGGTATCTGGTGCGCTGGCTGGATGCCCTGGGCTAGCGGGTAGGCCGGATAATTGCCCCGGCCGCCTTCCCGCGTGGGCAAGCCCGGCTCCTTACCACAGCAAGGGAATCGCCCGGGTGGTGGGATTGTCCCGGGGGGTCGAGGACGTGGCCGGGGCTGGGCGCGGGGCCGGCCGCATCAGCCTTGCCGTCATCTCCTGGGTGATGAGCAGGCTGAAGCCCAGTTCCCGCGCCGCGGCCAGGTCATCGGGTTTGATGGCGAAGATGTTGATGGCCCCCGTGCTGGCGCCGCACACGGCGATGTGCATGAAGCCATCCGCGCCCTTGCGACTGTTCAGGACCTTGATGTCCTTGGCGGTCAGTAGTTCCGCCTGGCGCTCCAGGGGGATCTCCTCGCCCTGACCACATTGTAGGGTGCCGTCGTACATGAAGACCTCAACCTGGCCGTCATCGAAGGCCCAGACGCCGTAACCACCCGCATCGGGATTCTTGGCCGTGAAGGCCGCCCAGTCGGTCGCCGACAGGGTCAGGACATTGGCCTCGGCGGTCGGTGCCCCACAATGCTGGCCGATGTCCAGGGGCAGATGGCGACGTTCGGCGTCGCGCACCTTGATGCCTTGGGCGCGCAGCAGATCGGCCGCCCTTTCCACCGGCACGCCCTGGCCCGGGACGCATTGGCGCAGGCCCGCGAATTGGTAAATGGTCACCGTGTCATTGGCGCCCAGGGGGGCTGAAACGAGTGAAACGAGGAGGACAAGAAGGGCTTTCATGGGTTCTCCCGACGGCTTGGTCTGACTTCCCTGTTTTCTGGTCCGGGGGCCAAATCCAGCGCCCCGGGTCATTTTAGCGCCCCCGGGGCGGCGATGCCCAACCGGGGTAACGGGTTTCCCGACCTCAAAAAATCCAAACCCCGCGGGGGCGGGGCTTGGCGGTGACGAGGGCAAGGCTAGGGATAGAAGGGCGTCAGAATTTATCCATGGGCCGGAAATTGGGAGCGGAAGGAGCGGGTGCGCTCGGCTTGGTCAGTCCCGTCGCGGGACTGGGCTTGGCCCCCCGGTCGGCGGCGGGCGGTGGCGGGGTATAGGCTGGCGGCGGCGCCGTTCTAGCCTCCAATTCCTCGATGCGTCGCTTCAGGGCCTCGATCTCATTCGACTTGGTATTAGATGTGGCGGGTGCGGCGGGTGCGGCGGGTGCGGCCGCGGGCGGGGCCGTGACCTGGCTAGGGGCTGGAGTGGTCGGTGGCACCCAGGCGGGGGGCGCGCCGTAGGGGGCACCATAACCGCCGCCATAAGGCGCGCCGTAGGGCGGGAAGCCATAGGCCCCCGGTGGCGGGCCATAGGGACCGTAACCACGGTTGTCGTAATCGTCGTCATAATCGTTGTTTCCACCCATCCATTTGCCGGGGCTCATCACGTCTCCGAAGTTGATGGCCAGGGCGGCGGGGGCTTGCATCAGCAGGGTGGCGCTGGCGGCGGCCAGCAGGATGGCGATTCTTGGCTTGCGGAATGACACGGCTTTAATTCCTCCGATGGGGTATGTGTTCTCCTCAAGGCTCGCGGTTCTTGCCGCGAATCCCGCCGGCCTTTGAGGCCGGTTGGGCAATTACTAACACCCAACCGGCCCCAGGGTCAAACCAAAACCGCGCGGGATGATCGCGGCGGCCTCACAAGGCCAGGGGCTCGACCGTCGGCAACTTCCAAATGTCGCGGTTATATTCGCCAATGGTGCGATCGGAGGAGAAGCGGCCGCTGTGGGCGGTGTTGAGAATGGCCATGCGCATCCAGCGCTCGGGGTCGCGGTAGGCCGTGGCGGCGCTTTCCTGGGCGCGGACATAGTCCGGGAAGTCGGCGGCGGTCATCCAGGGGTCATGGGGGTTGCGGATGGCCTGGATAATGGGATCGAACAGGCCTGGCTCGAATTGGTTGAAGTGGCCCGACTCCAGCAGGGCCATCACCTCGCGCAGGTGGCCATGGCCCTGAATGATGGCCTGGGGATCATAGCGACCCCGCCTGGCCTCGACCTCGGCGGCGGTCATGCCGAACAGGAAGAAATTGTCCGCCCCCGCCTGGTCGCGGATCTCGATATTGGCCCCATCCAGGGTGCCGATGGTGACGGCGCCGTTCATCATGAACTTCATATTGCCGGTACCCGATGCCTCCTTGCCAGCGGTGGAGATCTGCTCCGACAGGTCGGTACCGGGGGCTATGACCTCCATGACCGAGACCCGGTAGTCGGGGATGAAGGCCAGGCGCAGCAGGCCCTGGGTATCCTTGTCACCGTTGACCACCTGGGCCACGTTATTGATAAGCTTGATGATAAGCTTGGCCATGACGTAGCCGGGCGCGGCCTTGCCGCCGATCAGGACACAGCGCGGGGTCCAAGGGGCCGTATCGCCGTGCTTGATGCGGTTGTAGAGGTGGATGACGTGCAGCAGGTTGAGCAATTGCCGCTTGTATTCGTGGATGCGCTTGACCTGGACATCGAAGAGGGCGGCTGGGTCGAAGTCCACATGGCAATCCCGGGCCACCAGGCGGGCCAGGTGTTCCTTGTTGGTTTGTTTGATGGCGCTAAAGCGCTCCCGGAAGGCCGGGTCCTCCATCAGGGGGGCGATGCGCTCCAGTTGGCTCAGGTCACGCACCCAGTCCTGGCCGATGGTCTCGTTCAGCAACCCTCTCAGGTCGGGGTTGCACATGGCCAGCCAGCGGCGCGGGGTGACCCCATTCGTCTTGTTATTGAACTTGTGGGGCCAGAGTTCGTAAAAGTCGTGGAAGAGGCCCTCGACCAGGAGGCGTGAATGCAGCTCGGCCACGCCGTTGATGGAGAAGCTGCCGACGATGGCCAGGTAGGCCATGCGGATCTGGGACTCGTGCCCCTCCTCGATCAAGGACATGCGCCCTTGGCGCAGCATGTCGCCAGGCCAGCGCGAGGCGACCTCGGTCAGGAAGCGGGCATTGATCTCGTAAATGATCTGCAGGTGACGCGGCAGGAGTGACTGGAAGATGCGCACCGGCCAGCGTTCCAGGGCCTCGGGCAGCAGGGTGTGGTTGGTGTAGGCCATGGTGGCGCTGGTGATGGCCCAGGCCCGATCCCACTCCAGGTGATGCTCGTCCATCAGCAGGCGCATCAGCTCCGCCACCGAGATGGCGGGGTGGGTGTCATTGAGCTGGAAGCAATTCTTTGCCGCGAACTGGCTGAAGTCGTTGCCATGCAGGCGAATCCACTCCCGCAGCACATCCTTGAGACTGGCGCAGGCGAGCAGGTATTGCTGGCGCAGGCGTAGCTCCTTACCGTTCTCGCTGGCGTCGTTGGGGTAGAGCACCATGGTGATGTGTTCGGCCGCGTTCTTGGCGGCGACGGACTCGGGGTAGCTGCCGGCGTTGAATTCCCCCAGGTTGAATTCGTCGGTGGCGACGGACTTCCAGAGGCGCAGGGTGTTGATGGTGTCATTGCGATACCCCGGTATCGGGGTGTCGTAGGGCACCGCCAGCACGTCCTGGGTATCGACCCAGTAGGCCATCAAGCGGCCCTTGTCGTCCTGATGAAAATCGACGCGGCCCCCAAACTGGATGCGCTGGGTATATTCCGGGCGCTCCAGCTCCCAGGGGTTGCCATCCCGCAGCCAGTGATCCGGCTTCTCGACCTGGAAGCCGTTGTCGAAGCTCTGACGGAACATGCCGTATTCATAGCGCAGGCCGTAGCCCTTGACCGGCAATTGCAGGGTGGCGCAGGAATCGAGAAAGCAGGCCGCCAGTCGCCCTAGGCCGCCGTTGCCCAGGCCCGCGTCGGGCTCGGTGGCGGCGATCTCCTCCAGCAGCAGGCCGAGTTCGTAGAGGCCCAGCTCCGCCGCGTCGGCCACGCCCAGGTTGAGCATGGCGTTGGAGAGGG
>JBATOB010000180.1:0-3728 GCA_049290655.1 Chromatiaceae bacterium
CGGCGGGCCGGCCCGCCGGGTCCACGCCCTATCTCGGCGAGACCGGAGTGGAGATGCAAATCATCGACGGCGGCACCCATAAGATCCTCGCCGAATGCCGCGATACCCAGATCGGCCGCAAGTACGCCGCGGACGACAAGAATGGCGTCGGTGGCGCCGTCCAGACCTGGACCAGCGGCTATGTCAACTCCTTCCAGGCCTGGGCCTACGCCAAGAACGCCTTCGACAAATGGGCAGCACTCATCGCCCAGCGTCTGGCCGCCCTGCGCGGGACAAAGCCCCAAACTTGAAGGAGCTTTTTTCGGTTAGTGACTATGCCACCCAGGCAGGGTGACCTTCAGTTCCGCATTGGCCCGCCGGCACACCCAGAGATACACCTTTTTTTCCGGGCCGTTACTTAGAGCCGCTTCCAACATCAGAGTGATCAATCCGTCTCCCAGCCCCGCTCGGTCCCCGGGCGGGAGTTCTGGGTGATGACCCGAGGTTGCGGCCCCGCCTCCAGGACCTGAATCGGCTTGTCGCGACGACCTAGCCGCGGCAGGTCTTCCCCGTTGGCCAGCCGGTCCTGGCGAGCGCGCACCCCATAGCCAATCGCGGCGCCTCCGGCGGTGGAGAGCGCCAGCACGCCCAGGGAGATCATCTGGGTCATGAGCAGCAGCAGTCCCGCGCCCACGCCGCCGGCAATGATGAGGCCAGTCTTGGCCTGACTACCCAGCCGGGCGCGCTGCTGTTGACGTTGAGCCTGGCGCTGGGTGTTCTTGACCTCCTTGTTCTTTTCCTGCTCCGCCCGCACCCGGAGCTGTTCCTTCTCCCGCGAGAAGCTGGCCTGGGCCTTGGCCAGGGATTCCTTACGGGCACCGGTGGCGATGGCGTTAAACCAGAGGGTGGTCATGGCCGCGACGGTAACGCCCAGGGCGCCGAAGAGAGGCCAGGTTTGGGTGAGATCCGTTTTCAGGGCCGTATAGACGAGCAGCCCCGTGGAACCCTGGAGGAAAAAGATGCCGATCAGGAACTTGACGAGACTGGAGAGATGCAGCGTCAACATGGTGGTTTGGACGACGGGGAGCAGGTAGGCATCCCAGGATGATAACGGATTCCAGACCCGGAGAGACCTAGCAGATGGTTCCGCATGAGCAGCGGAATGCCCCATCCGGCCTTGAGCGCCGTCACCCCTGGTGAAAAATTCACTGGCCGGGCACTGCTTGACAGCCTCGCCCAGCTAGAGCTACTTTCCCACGGGGACCACACCAAGAGCGCCAACATGCCCCCTCTACACCCTCGGTTTATCACTTCCCCCGATGGCAAACGTCTGTCGGTCCTGCTGCCCCTGGCCGAGTATGAGGCCCTGATGGCGCGGTTGGAGGACCTGGAGGACCTGGAAGAGGCCCGGGAAGTCCTGGCTCGCATCGCCCGCGGCGAGGAGGAAATTATCCCCTGGGCAACCGTAAAGGCCGAACTTGGTCTATAGCATCGCCTTTGCCGCCGCAGCCAAACGCCAGTTCGACAAGTTACCGAGGCCAGCGCAGCATCAGCTAGGCGAGGTCATTGCCCAGCTTGGCTGTAACCCGCGCCCTTCTGGCGTGGTGAAGCTCGCTGGTGAGGATGGGCTGTATCGTGCGCGCGCCGGCGATTACCGGGCCATTTACCGCATCGAAGATTACCGGTTGGTGCTCCTGGTCATCAAGGTTGGACATCGCCGGGACATCTACCGTTGGGGCGGACCGCGTTATCGCGAGTGGCGAGACGGGTTAGCACAGCATAACCCGACATACCTTGGCCGGCTGCCGGCCTCGCCTTAATTGCCACCTGGATCGTCAGGGACTAAACTTCGCGCTCCCTAGCCGGGCGGGCTTGGGGCCGGCAGGGCGCGACCGCGCCGACGAGCTTCCCCGCCCTTCCCTTCTCAACCCACCCAGGCAGTCACCGCCCCATGGCCATCGAACGTACCTTTTCCATCATCAAGCCCGACGCGGTCGCCAAGAATCACATTGGCGATATCTATCAACGTTTCGAGCAGGGCGGCCTGCGCATCATCGCGGCGCGCATGCTGCACCTGAGTCGCGAGCAGGCCTCGGCCTTCTATGCCGTCCACCAGGCGCGCCCCTTCTTTGGCGAACTGGTCGATTTCATGACCTCCGGGCCCATCATGGTCCAGGTCCTCGAAGGCGAGAATGCCATCGCCCGCAACCGTGAACTGATGGGCGCCACCGACCCGGCCAAGGCCGCTCCCGGCACCATCCGCGCGGATTTTGCCCAGGAAGTGACGGAAAACGCGGTACATGGCTCCGATGGCCCGGATACCGCCGCCGTCGAGATCGCCTTTTTCTTCCCCGAGGGCGTCTGCGCACGCACCCGCTGAGGGCCTCCCCTGGCTGGGCTGGTGGGGTCTCTCTCGCCCCGCCAACGCGCCGCCCCGGATCAGGTTGACGTTAACGACCTGGAAGTGGGTCTCGCCTACCCCGTCAGCGCCCCCCCCGCTTATCCCCCGCCCCAAGGCCCCCGTGACGCATCCCACCCTGGTACTGGCCTCCACCTCCCCTTTCCGCCGCGAACTCCTGCGGCGACTGGGCCTACCCTTCCTCACCGCCGCCCCGGAGGTGGATGAGGCGCGCCGGCCCGGTGAATCCCCGGAGGCTCTGGTGACGCGACTCGCCCAGGCCAAGGCCCAGGCGGTAGCGGCGGCCTTCCCTGCGGCCCTCATCATTGGCTCGGATCAGGTGGCCTGCGTCGATGACGAGATCCTGGGCAAGCCCGGCAATCGCGAGCGGGCCCTGGCCCAACTCACCCAGGCCGCGGGCAAGACCGTAGTCTTTCAGACCGGGCTGTGTCTCTTGAACAGCGTCACCGGCCGGGCCCAAGTCACCCGTGAACCCTTTCGCGTCCACTTCCGCGACCTGACCCAGAACCAGATAGCGAGCTACCTGGACCGGGAACAGCCCTTTAATTGCGCGGGCAGCTTCAAGTCCGAGGGGCTAGGCATCGCCCTGTTCGAGCGGCTGGAAGGCAACGACCCCAGCGCCCTCGTCGGGCTGCCCCTCATCCGGCTGATCGCCATGCTCGAGGCCGAGGGCGTGGATCTGCTTGGCACCCCGGACTGAGAGATTTTCCGATTAGCCGCGCCAGCCGACGGTGCGCAAGCGGCCCTTTCAAGATATCCAACCTCCTGACGGATGACGTAGAGTGAAAGATTCCCCAACCGCTTCCGTGCCGCCGGCGAACATGGTCTCTTACCAGTCAGTACGCCTTCGCTGGGGTCTGTACCGAACACATTATCGAGCACCGTCTTATGAATTTGGTAGAAAAGATGCGCATCAGCCCCGACGGACAAATCACCATCCCCGAAAGTATCCGTGAAAAGGCTGGGCTGCTACCTGATTGCGACGTTGAATTTCATGTCGAAAACGGCCGCGCCTGGCTGGCCGCTCGGCAACTCGACCGCGCAAGGCACCGCGCTAGCATCCACGCCACCATTGAGCGTGTCGCGGGAAGCGCCAACGCCAACCTCGACCTGAGCACGGATGACATCCTTGCCATGACTCGGGGAGAATGACGGTGTTCCTCGCTAACAGCAACTTAACCCTCGATATCGTCAAACGGCAGACGGAACATGTCAACCTGTTTTGGACACCGGAGATAAAAGTTGATGATAACGTATTTTCCGCTCCTTCGCTGCGGTGAGGGTCGGAAAGTTCACGGCGCGTGCTTCAGGGGCACCGGCCTCGTCTGGA
>JBATOB010000181.1:0-1923 GCA_049290655.1 Chromatiaceae bacterium
GTGGTCGCTGCAGCGCAGCTCGCCGGCGTGCCACTGGGCAGGCCCAGCGAAAAGGTGCTCCCGCTGACGTAGGTAACGCAATAGTAGGTCACGGCTACGTCGGTGGAGAGAGTGAACGCTGAAGGCGGGGTCCCGCTGATAAAAGCCACTACCATACCGACATACAGCGAGGAAGCGTTCGAGGCGGTCAGGGTATTGGTCCCCGTGTTGGCGGCCGTCACCGTCCGCGTCGGACTGATCGAAACTACGCTCAATGGGGATATAGCGCCGTTGTTGCCCATGACACGGATCTGGTCACGGTAATAGGAACCCGAGCCGTCGGCGGCACCGCGCACCCGGTCGATATCGCCGATGGTGACCTCCTGTAGATAAGCCGATTTGGCCGCGCCCGAACAAGGGGTGCCTGTGTCGCCACCGGTGTAACCGGTACGTGAACTGACCGCGAGAAACTCGACCCGCAGCTGCCCGTAATTGCTCCCTAAAGGGGCATCCATGTACTGCTCCCAATCGGAATTGGCGGTGCTCACTGACGCGCTCACAGCAGGGGTCCCTGACCGCGTGAGCGAAACGCGGAGGTCGTAGCCGGAATTGTAGAAGCTCTGGCTGCTGTTGACCGGGGCGGTGCTGCTGTAGCAAAAGGTCTGAGGCGCCAAGGCAAGAGCGGGCCAGACACCGCCGCCGCCGGCGGGGGGAGGGCCGACGGTTATGGCGGTATTCCAATTGAAAGTCCACTCGGTGGCGAAGGCCGGCATGCTCCAGAACGACCCCATCAGGGCCATCAGCGCCGCAGCCAGAGATCCTCGCCCGCTACGCGCGAGGGTCGAATAAATCGAGGATTTCATAAGTGCCTCCAGATTTAGGGTTGTTGTCGTTTCCGCATCACCCTCCTGTGCACCTTGCCGCGCATCACGGAGCCTCTTGTTTCAGTCCGCCGCAACTGCATACGGACGTTGAACGGGATTCATGGCGAGGTTTATTGCCGTCATCTGGCCACTGGCCGGCACTCGCCAGCGCGGCCCAGGGCAGCGCCAGCAGAGCAAATAGCGCCGCCGCGAAGGCGCCCGAGCTACCGCCCGCGGCGCGTACCAAAGGTACCGATAGCTTCGTGATTTTCATGGTACTTTGGCCTCATATGCACGGAAACGTGATATCCGTCACAAACAATACGACCGTTTTAGTGTTTAATAAGTTCCGCGGGCATTATAGCGTTCTGGTTACTCCCAGGATCAGGCGAAAGCGGAAATGTCGCACCTCCCCACGGAGAAACCGTTCCCACCCGCCCGCGCCTGGAACTGGCCCGCGGCTTGGAACATGCCGCGCCAACCGGCAGCGACGGCAACGGGCCAGAGGGCCAGCGCGGCTCCCGGCCAAGCCGCCGGACATCGGATTCGGCCCAGCGGTAGTCGGATTTAAGCTTGCCCCGACTACTTCTATCGCAGCGGTTTGGCGCTGCTCCAGGTCTTCCGCGCCGAGTCCCTCCCCGGCGGAGCTTGGCGAAGCCGGGGAGGGACTCGGCGGGCCGCCGAAGCGACCCACGATGCCGCAGCTACCACGCGCGCCCTTAACGCCACTGGACCTGCAGCGCCGGGTCGCCGATGACCTGGTAGATGTCGAGCATGAAGCGGCTCCCGCCCTGGGCCGCCAGCTCGCTTAAGGCGGCGTTGACCGCCTCGCCCAGCGTGGCGCTGGGGTGGGGTCCGTAAAGGGCGTCGACGAAGGCCAGGTTCAGCGTATGGGCCTGGTCGTCCACCGCCAGCGCCGTGGCCGCGAACGCCGCCACCGCGCCACCGCCCACCCGCCACAACAGCGTCTCGGCCAGCGAGGTCGTGCCCGGATAGCTGCCGTCGCCCACCTCGCAGGTAAAGGCCCCCAGGATCGGCAGCCGCGCGCCGTTGGTGAGCGACGGCACATCGGCATGGCTAA
>JBATOB010000182.1:0-5092 GCA_049290655.1 Chromatiaceae bacterium
GTCCGTCAGCGTCAGCACCACCGCTTGAAGACGCCGCCCCCGGTAACACCCAGCAGGTCTGCTGCTGAACAGGAACCCTTAACTTAAACTTCGACGACCTTTGTCTTGACCAGGGGGTCCACCTCAACCCCACCTTGCCCACACTCATTCACCCGTTATCCCCACTCCGCCGCGCGAGCCCTCCCGCAGAATGCGGACGCCGGCGGCGCAACCACCACCAACTTGTTATATCTTATTTTGGGTGAGGTGCTGTCTTGACGGAGGGGTCCACCTCAATCTTCAACGCCGACCCGCTGGGGGTTTTGTTAAACTGCTGACTCACTCCGCGCCGATAGCCCGATGGTTAGCCGCAGAGGCGCTACCGGGGCCGCTCAGTCCGACGCTACCACCATGCCCATCCCGCGGCGACAGGGGCCGCCCCAATTCTAAGGGGATTAAATATCATGGTCCTGGAACAAAATGTTACCCTGCGGAACGACCTTAACGATATCTCTCAACTCGCGGAGCGGATTGAGGCCTTCGGTGAGGAGGGCGGCCTCTCGGTCCAGTATATTTACCAGATCAATCTGGTTCTGGACGAACTGCTGACCAACATTGTCTCCTATGGTTACGACGACGGGCTGCCCCACGAGATCAGCCTGCGGTTGCGCGCGGAACCCGGGCACCTGACCGCCATCCTCACGGATGACGGCAAGCCCTTCAATCCTCTGGAGGAGGCCCCGGCCGCCGTCCTCGATGGCTCGATCGAGGATCGCCCGATTGGCGGCCTGGGTATTCATTTCATGCGTACCTTGATGGATGAAGTCACCTACCAGCGCCAGGATGGCTACAACCAATTGACCCTGATCAAGCATTTAAGCGCCCGGGAGGGCTGATTTTGCCATGAGTGGTTTTTCCTCGACTCTCAATCACGAGACAAAGCAACGTTTGCTTGCCATCACCGTGGGCATGGAGATTTACACCCTGGGCGCCTCCACGGTGGGCATACTGACCTCCAACTCCATCGTCTTTGTGGCCAACTTTGTCATCGCCCTGACGGGGGCACTGGCCTCGGCCCTGTCCTTGTACACGGTCAAGCGGATGGCCCAGGGCCCGGACCTTAAAAACACCTATGGCTTCGGCCGCCTGGAGATGGTCTCCACTAGCCTGGTGGCCTTGACCATGATCCTGGCGGTCCTCTTTATCAGCTACGAGATAATCGAGAAAATCAGTCATCCCACCACCCCCGAAGGTGGCTTGATCGGTATCTTCCTGACCAGCTTTTCCCTGATATTGGCGACCTGGCTCTGGATCAGAAATCTCCAGTTGGCGAGGTCCGAACACGCACCCATCTTCGAGGCCATGTGGCGCATGATGCGCATGGGTGCCCTGGAGGATTTCCTGATCATTGGCGCCGTGGGCATCTCCCTGCTCCTGAGTCAGTTCGAGGGGGCCTATCTCATCGATGTCGGCGCCGCCTTGATTCTGATCGTGATCGTGGTGAGGTCCATTGGCGACATCCTCTCCGGGACCTTTGGGGATCTCATCGACAGGAGCCTGGAGGAGCGCGACGAGATCGTCATCGTCCGGGAACTCGTCAATCACTTCGACGATTATGAACAGATACATGGCTTCCGTAGCCGCCGGGCGGGCAGTCAGGTCTTCGTGGAATTGTTTCTGGAATTTCATCCGGACAAGACCATGGGGCAGGTCTATGAAGTTTCGACCCGGATCCAGGATGCGATCAAGGGCCATTTCATCAATGCCCAGGTTCTCGTGATTCCCTCGCGCGTCAGCACTTCCTCCTAAGGATTGGGCTCCGCCAGGCCGAGGCCGAAGAGGCTCGACGCACATGCGCCACCACAGGAAACCGCGATGAAATTCGCCAACGCCATTATCTCTTGGTGCCTGCTGGCATCCCTGACCTTGCTGTCCTGCGATCAGGGATCCCAGAACCCGACCAGCGTTGGGGCTGGCGGTGAGCGGCGTTCGGCGCCGACCAAGTTGGCGGCGGCCGCAGGCCAATCCGGCGGGACAGGAAGCCGGGCCGGGGGGTGGCGCTCCCTTGACGATCTGGCCCGGGGGCGCATGGGTGTCATCCTGGGCACCGTCTTTGCACCCTATGTCGAGCAGGCCTATCCCCAGGCCCGGGTGACCACCTTCAATAGCACCACGGATCAGGTGATTGCCCTCAAGACCGGCAAGGTGGACACGGCCATTTTCGACGCCATCAGTGCCCAGGCCATCATCAAGGCCCATCCGGAACTGGGGATACTGGACGAGGGCTTTCTCATCTATCCCCTGGGTATTGGCTTTCGTCGTGACCGGTCCGAACTGCGCGAACGGTTCGATCGCTTCCTGGAGAGGCTCCACGCCAATGGCGGCTATGAGGAGATGGAACGTCGCTGGTTTGCCGGGAACCCCGAACAGGCGGTCATGCCCGACTACCCGGTCAGGGACCCCAAGGAACGCTATGTCCTGGGGGCGTCCGTCGCCGACTTGCCCTATGTAGCCTTTAAGGATGGCCGCTATGTAGGCCTGGATATTGAGATCCTCCAGCGCTTTGCCGCCGAGGAGGGGCTGGGCCTGGAGATCCTGTCCCTGGACTTCGGGGCACTGATCCCGGCCCTGGCCGCTGGCAAGGTGGACATCATCACCGACGGCATCGCGATCACCGCGGAACGGCGCAAGGCCGTGGACTTCTCCACCCCTTACGCCCAGGGGCGCGCGGTTGCCCTTACCCTCAATGCCAGCCTGGCGAAGGAGACCGATGCCCAACCCCCCGACCAGCCCACCGCCCTAGCGGCCCCGGCCAGGACGGATGGCTGGACAAGTCTCGACGATCTGGCCTTGGGACGCTTCGGCATCGTCCTGGGCAGCATTCTGGACGGCTATATCCAGAAGACCTACCCCGAGGCGCGGATCACCCGCTTTCACAATGCCGCCGACATGCTGATGGCCTTGAAGACCGACAAGGTGGATGTGGTCTTGATGGATCGGATCAAGGCCACGGCACCCCTTAAGGCCAACCCGGACCTGGCGGTCTTGCCCGACGATTTTTTTCAGGCCGAAGTGGGAGTGGGTTTCCGCAAGGACAGCCCGGAGCTACGCCAGCGGTTCGACAACTTTCTGGAGGAAATCGAGCGGGATGGGATGCTGAACCAGATGCAACGGCGCTGGATCGACAATCCCGAGCATGCCGTCATGCCGGATATTTCGGTACCATCGGCTCCCCGTGAGCGCCTCAATGCCGCCGGCGTTATTGGCGATCTGCCCTTCATAACCTTGCGGGAGGGAGAACACATCGGCCTGGACATCGAACTCCTCAAGCGCTTCGCGGCCCATGAGGGGTTAGACCTGCACTTCAAGGACCTCGATTTCGGTTCCTTGATTCCAGCCCTGGTGTCCGGCAAGGTGGATATCGTCAGCTACGGTATCTACATCACCGACGAGCGACGTAAGTCCATCGACTTTTCCAGGCCCTACTTAAAGACCCAGGCCGCGGCCATCGTCCGCCGGGAGAAACTCGCCACCCCAGTCCCGACCTCGGCTCAGACCCAGGCGCCGGTGGCGCGCCAGCCTCGGCAAACCCCGGCGGCCGCGGCGCCACGGGTCGGGGGAGGGGGCTGGCAATCCATGGCTGACCTGGCCCATGGCCGGATAGCGGTTTTCACCAGCACGGCCCAGGACATGTTCGCGACCCGCGCCTTTCCCCGGGCGGAGATCCTGCGCTTCAACAGTCAGGCCGATTTTGTCCTGGCCCTGAAAACCGGCAAGGTGGATGCCGCCATCACCGAGGCGGTTTCCATTCGGGCCATCGCCCAGGACGACCCGGAACTGGCGGTGTTGGCCGACGACTTTTACGACATGCCCATCGGCGCCGCCTTCCCCAAGGGGGATGACCGCTTCCGCCAGCGCTTCGATCGCTTCGTGGTGGCGGCGCGGGCGGACGGCACCCTGGCCGCTATTCAGCGCCGCTGGCTGGTTGACGACCCCGAGTCGGTCGTGATGCCCAACATCCCCCCGGCCGCATCGGGCGAGACCCTCCGGGCCGGCACCTCCCTGATGGTCGGCCTGCCCTTCATCGCCCAGGCCGACGGGCGCTATATCGGCCACGACATGGAGGTGCTGCAGACCTTCGCCGCCCGGGAAGGCCTGCGGCTGGAGATGGTGCCGATGGAGTTCGATGCCCTCATTGCCTCCCTCGCCTTCGGCAAGATTGACATGATCCTGTCGCGCCTCTCCATCACCGATGAACGCCGCGCCAAGGTCGACTTCTCCGTCCCCTATGATCATGAGCACTCCGCCGCCCTGGTCCAGAAACGGAATCTAGCTACTGACCCGGCGGTGGGACCTGGGGAATCGCGGCCCGAAGCTCCTCCTTCCCCCATTGCCGCCGATGGCTGGCGCTCCCTGGACGACCTGGCCCGGGGGCGCATCGCCGTCTTCGCCGGCGCTATTCAGGACCAGTACGTGGCCCGTACCTACCCCGAGGCCGAGGTCATCCATCTCACGGGCCATGCCGATCTCATTACCTCCCTCAAGACCGGCAAGGTGGATGCCGGCATCATCATCGCCACCAGCGCCCCGGATATCCTCAAGGCTAACCCGGAGATCGGCCTGCTGGGTGAACCCATCCTGCCCGTGCCTCAGGCCGCTGCCTTCCGTCACCAGGACCGGGACCTGCGCGAGCGTTTTGACCGCTTCATGGCCGGCATCCTGGCCGACGGCACCCATACCAAGATGCACGTCCGCTGGTTCGAGGGTGATCCCCACCAGGCCAAAATCCCGGCTATTCCCTTGCGCGAGACGGGCCCGGCGCTGCGCCTGGGCACCTCGGTATTCGTTGGCCTGCCTTACGTCGGCATGGTAAACGGCGAGTACGTCGGCTTCGACATCGAACTGGCCCGCCGTTTCGCCGCTCATGAGGACCTGCGCCTAGAGATCTCGCCCCTGGAATTCAGTGCCCTGATCCCGGCCCTGGCCGCCGGCAAGCTGGACCTGGTGGTCTCGGCCCTGGCGGTGACCCAGGAACGCCAGCGGCAAGTCAGCTTCTCCATCCCTTACGCCGAGGTTTCCTCGGTCACCCTGGCCCTGAAGGAGAACTTGACCG
>JBATOB010000183.1:0-8264 GCA_049290655.1 Chromatiaceae bacterium
GACCAGGGCGCGGCCGGCCTCGCGGGCCGCCAGGGCCGCCGGCAGCACCCCTTGAACGGGTCTCAGGGCGCCGGAGAGGGCGAGTTCGCCAAGGAATTCCAGGTCTGGCAGCCCCCTGGTCTTGATCTGGCCCGAGGCCCCCAGCACCCCCAGGGCGATGGGCAGGTCGAATCGCCCGCCCTCCTTGGGCAGGTCGGCCGGCGCCAGGTTGACGGTGATGCGTCCGGCGGGGAACTGGAAGTGGCCATTGTGGAGGGCGCCGCGCACCCGGTCCTTGCTCTCCCGGACCGCCAACTCCGGCAAGCCGACGATATTCATGCAGGGGAGCCCACCGGATAGCTGGACCTCCACGGTCACGGGCGGCGCCTCCATGCCCACGCGGGCGCGGCTGTTGAGGATGCAGAGGCTCAAGGAGAGGGCTGGCGTGGTGGGGGCTTGGCGAGCGCGGGAGCGACTAGAGCGCGGGTCCGTCGGGCCTCGGCGCTCGCTCCAGCTCCGCCACCTGGGCCTCCAGGCGCTCCAGTTTGGCGCGCGTGCGGGCCAGGACGGCGCTTTGGACATCGAATTCCTCCCGGGTTACCAGGTCCAGCCTGGACAAGCCGGCCTCCAGGCCAGCCCGCAGGTTACGGTCGATATCCTGGTGCAGGGCCTGGAGTCCCCGGGGCAGGCTGCCGGCCAGGCGCCGGGTCAGGTCGTCGAGATATTTGGGGTCCAACATGGGTATCACCTAGGGCTGGGGGTGCGGTGGCGAGGATTATAGCGCCCTGGCCTCATCCTGACCCTGATCCGCCGCATGCCCCATGATGGTGCGGCCACCCCGGCCCGGGCCTTGAGTCCGCGCCAAGTGAGTGCCTAATTCCTTGCCGCGACGGGTAAGGCGCTGCCTTGGTCCTTGGCTGCTGGCATGGCCAAGGGTTGGCACAAAGACTGCTAGAGTCGATTCGACATCTTCATTGTCCCGGCCTGGTCGGCGGCATCCCTAATATTTACACATCCTAAGAGAGGTCAATTAACCATGAAATCCCAAAAATTGATCGCCGCTGGCATCGCCAGCGCCCTCCTGTCCGCTCCGCTGGCGGTCTTGGCGGACGACGAGGGTAACCCGCCCCCGGAGCATAGCGTCAGCGCCAACATTGGCGTGGTCAGCAACTATGTCTGGCGCGGCATCACCCAGACGGATGACAAGGCGGCGGTCCAGGGCGGCCTCGACTATAGCCACAGCAGCGGTTTCTATGCCGGGACCTGGGTCTCCAATGTCGATTTCAACCTCGATGAAAATAACCCCAGCGCCGAGGTGGACCTCTATCTGGGCTTCACCAACTCCATTGTCGAGGATCTGACTTATAACGTTAAGGGCATCTACTACGCCTATCCGGGTGGCAAGGATCTCAACTTTGCCGAGGTGGGCGGCAGCTTGAGCTACAAGTGGTTCAAGCTGGGCGTGGATTACACCGTCTATGGTGAGAATGATGGCGGTCTCTACGACCAGGGTGACTGGTATTTCTCGGGCGGCTTCACCTACGACGAGTTGCCCTATGGCCTGAGCTTCGGGCTGCGCGCCGGCTACACCGACTTCAAGAACAGCGATATCACTTTTGTCGAAACCTGGAATAACGTGGACATAGAACGTTCGGCCAATGCCGACTACTGGAACTATGGCGCCAGTATCAGCAAGACCGCGGGCGATTTCGGCACCTTTAGCCTGAACTGGGACCAGAACGACGGTGAAGAAAGCGTTGGTTTCAACAATGATCCCAAGTTTTGGGTGGGCTGGTTGAAGACTTTCTAACCGCGATACTCAACCCCAACGTATCACAACGAGTGCCGGGCCGGGTCCTGGCCAACAAGGGAGCTATTAGCATGAAACTGGTCACCGCCATCATCAAACCCTTCAAGCTCGATGACGTTCGCGAGGCCCTGTCCGACATTGGCGTATCGGGTATCACCGTTACGGAGGTCAAGGGTTTCGGTCGTCAGAAGGGCCACACCGAACTCTATCGTGGCGCCGAGTATGTCGTCGATTTCCTGCCCAAGATCAAGGTCGAGATCGCCATCGCGCCGGATCAGGTCGATAGGGTCATAGACGCCATTACCGGGGCCGCCCGGACCGGCAAGATCGGCGACGGCAAGATCTTCGTCTCCGAACTGGAACAGGCCATCCGCATCCGCACTGGCGAAACCGGTATCGATGCCTTGTAATCTCGATGCGCTGTATAGAGGATTGATGTTATGAGCAAATTACTTGCTATCCTGCTGCCGGCCCTGGGGCTCGGCCTCGCCGGGAGCGCCTGGGGCGAAGAGGCATTGAAGCCCGCCGCCGATGTGATCGCCGCCGCCGCCCCCTTGGTCAATAAGGGTGACACCGCCTGGATGCTGATCTCCACCGCCCTGGTCGCCATGATGGTGATTCCCGGCCTGGCCCTGTTTTACGGGGGTCTGGTGCGGTCGAAGAACATGCTGTCCGTGCTGATGCAGGTCTTCATGATCTTTTCGCTGATGATAGTGCTGTGGTTCATCTATGGTTACACCATTGCCTTCACCGAGGGCAACGCCTTCTACGGGGGCTTCTCAAAGCTCTTCCTGAACGGCGTCACGGTGGATTCCGTCGCCGCTACCTTTAGCAAGGGCGTCGCCATTCCCGAGTATGTTTACATTATCTTCCAGGCCACCTTTGCCGCCATCACCCCGGCCCTCATCGTCGGCGCCTTTGCCGAGCGCATGAAGTTCTCCGCGGTCATGCTCTTCATGGTGATCTGGTTTACCTTCTCCTACCTGCCCATGGCCCACATGGTGTGGTACTGGGCCGGCCCGGATGCCTACCTGGATGCCGCCACGGGTGAAGCGGCCGCCGCGACGGCGGGCTTCCTCTTCCAAAAAGGCGCACTGGACTTCGCGGGCGGCACCGTGGTGCACATCAACGCCGCCATGGCGGGTCTGGTGGGTGCCTACATGGTGGGCAAGCGTATTGGTTACGGACGGGAAGCCCTGGCGCCCCATAGCCTGACCTTGACCATGGTCGGTGCCTCCCTGCTCTGGATCGGCTGGTTCGGCTTTAACGCCGGCTCCAACCTCGAGGCTAACGGCCTCACTGGCCTCGCCTTCCTCAACACCATGGTCGCTACCGCGGCCGCGACCTTGGCCTGGACCTTCGCCGAGGCCCTGATCAAGGGTAAGGCCTCGCTGTTGGGCGCGGCCTCGGGCGCGGTGTCCGGCCTGGTCGCCATCACCCCCGCCTGCGGTTGGGTGGGACCCATGGGCGCCCTGGTGATTGGCCTGGCCGCCGGCCTGCTCTGCCTCTGGGGCGTGAATGGCCTCAAGCGGCTGCTGGGCGCGGATGATGCCCTGGACGTCTTCGGTGTCCATGGCGTGGGCGGCATCGTCGGCGCCATGCTGACGGGCGTCTTCGTCAACCCGGCGCTGGGTGGCGTGGGCGTCTATGACTACGTCGCCAACGCCGTCGGCCCCTATGACCTCGTCACCCAGGTCACCAGTCAGGCCTGGGGCGTGGGCGTGGCCATCGTCTGGTCTGGCCTGGTTGCCCTCGTCGCCTACAAGTTCGTCGATATCGTGATCGGTCTGCGGGTGCCCGAGGACGAAGAGCGCGAAGGCCTGGATATCACGGCTCACGGCGAAAGCGCATATCGCTATTGATTTGCCAGTGGCAGGGACGCTAAGGGGCCTTCGGGCCCCTTTTTTTGGTGCTTTTTTGGCGGGGTAACTCTGAAGAAAGTGGGCGGCGCGGCCTGGACCGGCCGCGTTGCCAATGAGCGCTACTACTGGGCGAGATCCCGGTAAGGAGCCTGGGCGGTGCTCAGGCCGCCCGGTTCGCCTTCTTGCGCTCGAACTCCTTGAGGTGGCGTTTGCGAATGCGGATGGCCTTGGGGGTGATCTCCACCAACTCGTCGGGCTCGATAAACTCCAGGGCCTGTTCCAGGCTGAAGCGGATCGGGGGGGTGAGGAGGATGTTCTCATCGGAGCCGGCGGCGCGGATGTTGGTGAGCTGCTTGGCCTTGAGGGGGTTGACGGTGAGGTCGTTGTCGCGGGAGTGGATGCCGACGATCTGGCCTTCATAGACCTCGTCGCCGGGGCTGGCCATCAGGCGACCGCGGTCCTGGAGGTTGAAGAGGGCGTAGCCGAGCACCTTGCCCTGGCCATTGGAGATGAGGGCGCCGTTGCGGCGGGGGGCGATGCCGCCGGGGTTGGCGGGGCCATAGTGGTCGAAGACGTGGTATTTGAGGCCGGAACCGGAGGTCAGGGTCATGAACTCGGTCTGGAAGCCGATGAGGCCGCGGGAGGGGATCTCATAGTCCATGCGCACCCGGCCATTGCCATCGGGCACTAGGTCCTTGAGCTCCCCGCGGCGCTCCCCCAAGGCCTGCATGATGGCGCCCTGGCTGTTCTCATCCAGATCCACCGTGAGTTGTTCGTAGGGCTCGCAAATGACGCCATCGATTTCGCGGAAGATGACCTCGGGACGGGAGACGGCCATCTCGTAGCCCTCCCGGCGCATATTTTCGAGCAGGATCGAGAGGTGCAGCTCCCCGCGACCGGAGACGCGGAACTTCTCCGGGTCATTGCCTTCCTCGACCCGCAGGGCGACGTTGTGGATCAGCTCCCGTTCCAGGCGCTCCTTGAGTTGGCGCGAGGTCAGGTACTTGCCCTCGCGGCCGGCGAAGGGGGAGGTGTTGACCTGGAAGGTCATGGTCACCGTGGGCTCGTCCACCGACAGGGCTGGCAGGGCCTCCACGTTGTCCGGGTCGCAGAGGGTATCGGAGACGTTGGGGGCATCGATGCCGGTAATGGCAATGATGTCGCCGGCATTAGCGCTCTTGATCTCGTCACGATGCAGGCCGAGGTAGCCATAGACCAGGCCGATCTTGGCGCGGCGGCGGGTGCCATCGGGCTTGACCAGGACCACCTGCTGGTTGGGCCGGACACTGCCGCGCTGAATGCGGCCAATGGCGATGGCGCCGACGAAGCTGCTGTAGTCCAGGGTGGAAACCTGCATCTGGAAGGGACCATCCAGATCCACCACCGGCGCCGGGCAGTGCTCGACGATGGCCTTGAAGAGGGGCGTCATGTCGCCCTCGTGCACATCGTCCGTCAGGTTGGCATAGCCATTGAGGGCGGAGGCGTAGATGATGGGGAAGTCGAGTTGCTCGTCGCTGGCGCCGAGGCGGTCGAAAAGTTCGAACACCTGATTGATGACCCAATCCGGCCGCGCCCCCGGCCGATCGATCTTGTTCACCACCAGGATGGGCCTCAGGCCATGGTCGAAGGCCTTCTGGGTAACAAAGCGGGTCTGTGGCATGGGGCCCTCCTGGGCATCCACCAGCAGCAGGACCGAATCCACCATGGATAGCACCCGCTCCACCTCGCCGCCGAAGTCGGCGTGGCCGGGGGTGTCGACGATGTTGATACGGTAATCGTCCCAGCGCAGGGCCGTGTTCTTGGAGAGGATGGTGATGCCCCGCTCCCGCTCCAGGTCGTTGGAATCCATGACCCGCTCGACCGGCCCGAAGCGGTCCCCCAAGGTGCCGGACTGCTGGAGCAGCTTGTCCACCAGGGTGGTCTTGCCATGGTCGACATGGGCGATGATGGCGATATTGCGCAGCTTTTCGATCACGGTGGGACAGCTCTCAAAGGTTGACGCCGGTTTTGAAGCCGGATGGCGGAAGACATGATTCGCGGGGCGAGGCCGGGAGAACCCAACATTATAGCCGAAAAGGGCGGGAACGGGTTTATGGGATGCGGTGCTGTCCCGGGTGACCCAGGCTCGCGCCCGGTTTCACCGGAGAGCATAAGAATATCGGAATATTGCGAATATCCAGAAAATTTTCCAATCCAAGCTTGGGCTTGCAAGCCAGGTCCAAAAAGGTCAGGATTAGGACCTCGCGTTTTGACTCCAGGTCCGTCGAGGGCACTGGAGGCAAGGGAGGCGGCCTGGCACCGAGGGTCGTCGAGGCGCGACCTGCGTCCGGCGCCCTTGCGGCGCGGAGGCAAGGAATCACAACCACCGGGGAGGACCCGGGATTCAGTGCCAAGCCAGTGCCATGCCGTCCGCCACCCGCGGGCGTGATTGTCTGATTGAACCCGGAAGCCGCAAGCTCATGACCCCCGCCGATCTCACCCACGTCCGCGATCACATCGCCTCGCGCATCATTGGTCAGCAAAGCTTTGTTGACAGCATGCTCATCTGCCTGCTCAGCGACGGCCATCTGCTGGTGGAGGGCATGCCGGGCCTGGCCAAGACCACGGCGGTCAAGGCCCTGGCCGAGTCCCTGGAGGGCGACTTCCACCGCGTCCAGTTCACCCCGGACCTGCTGCCCTCGGACCTGATCGGTACCGACATTTACCGCCACGAAAAGGGCGAGTTCGAGTTCCGGCCCGGCCCCCTCTTCCACAACATCCTGCTCGCCGACGAGGTCAACCGGGCCCCGGCCAAGGTACAGTCGGCCCTGCTGGAGGCCATGGCCGAGCAGCAGATTACAGTGGGTCAGCGGACTTACCCCCTGCCCAAGCTCTTCATGGTGCTGGCGACCCAGAACCCAGTGGAGCAGGAGGGCACCTATCACCTGCCCGAGGCCCAGCTCGACCGTTTCCTGATGGAGGCGGTGGTCGAATACCCCAGCCGCGACGAGGAGCTCAAGATTCTCGAACTCGACCTGGCCCAGCAGAAGACGCTTCACCGGCCACCCGTCAAGCGGCTGACCCAGGCGGAGCTCTTTGCCATGCGCCGGGACGTGGCGGGCCTCTATCTGGACCCCAAGCTTAATAGCTATATTGTTGATTTAGTTCAGGCGACCCGCAACCCCAGGGTCTATGACCCGGACCTGGCCCGCTGGTGCCGTTTCGGCGCCTCGCCCCGAGCCAGTATTGGCCTGGCCCGCTGCGCCCGCGCCCGCGCCTGGCTCGACGGCGATCCCTTTGTCGCTCCCCATCACATTCAGTCCGTGGCTCCGGAGATTCTGCGCCACCGCCTGCTGCTCACCTTCGAGGCCGAGGCGGAGGGCATCACCACGGACGATTTCATCGCCCGCCTGCTCAATCTGGTCGCCATTCCCTGACCTTGAGTCTCTATCCCCGCCTCGACGACCTGCTGGAGTTGCGCCATCAGGCCCATACCCTGGGCCTGCCGTCACGCCATCTGGTCAATTCCTCCTTCGCCGGGCTCTATGCGTCCGTGTTTCGGGGCGCCGGCGTCAATTTCGAGGAGGTGCGCGAGTACCGCGAGGGCGACGACATCCGCTACATGGACTGGAAGGTCACGGCCCGCACCAACGAACCGCACATGAAGGTCTTCCGTGAGGAGCGCGAGCGCTCGGTGGTGCTGTGCGTGGACAAGGGGCCCCACATGAGCTTCGGCACCCGCGGCACCTTCAAGTCGGTCCAGGCCGCGCGCGCCGCCGCCCTCGTCGGCTGGGCGGCGAGCCGCCTCAACGATCGGGTCGGCGGCCTGGTCTTCGGTGACCCCATCGCCGGGCTCCAGCACTTCCGGCCCTCCCGGGGGCGCCGCGCCCTCTGGCAACTGCTCCGGGCCTTGACCGTGCCCGGTGCCGAACAGGAGGCCTCCATCGACTGCCTGGGCATGGCCCTGAGGCGCGCCACAAGCGGCATCCCCACCGGTTCCCTGGTCTTTATCATCGCCGATCTCAACCGTGACCCCTTGGAGTTGGAGCCCATCCTCGGCACCCTGATCCAGCGCAACGCCGTGGCCCTGATCCCGGTGGACGACCCGGCGGACTGGGAGATCCCGGCCATGGGGGTAGCGACCTTCACCGGCACCGATGGCACCCTGATCGAGATCGATACCGATGATCCCCAGGCACGTCTCGACTATCGCCAGGCCTGGCTGGAGCGCCGTGCCATGTTGCGCGCCATGACCTACCGGCTGGCCGTCACCCTGCTGCCGGTGCGCACCGACGAGGAGATTCATCTGTCCCTGATCCACCACCTGCGGCAGCGCGCCCGGGCGCGGGCGGTCTAGGTCATGGCCACCGAGATCCCGCCCGTCGCCCAGGACATCGCCAGCCAGTTGCGCGATATCCGTGGCCTGGACCCCGTTTCCTGGTGGCCACCCGCCACGGGTTGGTGGCTGTTGGCCGCGTCCGTCCTGCTCCTACTCTTGCTGGCATGGCGTTGGCGGGGCAGCCTGCGGCTGCGTATCCCCCCTATCCCGGTGCTGCGGATCGGCTCCTGGCGCTGGGACGCCGCCCGCCAACTGCGTGCCCTGCGCCACCGGGCCGCGACCCAGGACCCCAAGC
>JBATOB010000184.1:0-7613 GCA_049290655.1 Chromatiaceae bacterium
CATTGCCGCCGCGACCCAGCCGCGGGTCTATGGCGCCAAAAAGGAGGGCAGGTCATGATCACCGAAGCCACCCAACCCCAGGCCGATCCGGGTGCCACCCAGACACCGAACACACCCACCTTCGCCATGCTCCGCGCCCTTGGCGTCATCTCGATGCTCTCGGGGCTCCTGGTGGCCATGGCCTATGAGTTGACCGCGCCCATCATCGCCGAGGGCCGCCGTATCGCCACCGAGAAGGCGGTGTTGCAAGTGGTCCCGGGTGCCGTCGCCAAGCGTGACTTCATCCTGGGACCCAAGGGGCTGGTGCCCAAGGACCAGGCCGAGGGTCAAGCAGCCGGCGCGGGCGGAGAAATCCTCTACGCGGCCTACGACGCCCAGGGCCAGCTCAAGGGGCTGGCCATCATGGGCGCCGGCAATGGTTACGCGGGCCCCGTGGAGGTCATGTTCGCCTATGACCCCGACCGCCAGGCCATCGTTGGCAGCAAGGTACAGAAATCCAACGAGACACCAGGATTCGGCGATAAGCTCGATACGGATCCCACCTTCCTGAAGAACTTCGTGGCCCTGGACGCCAGGCTTAATGCCGAGGGCACGGCCCTGGCCAACCCCATCGTCACCGTCAAACACGGCGCCAAGGCCGAACCCTGGCAGATCGACGCCATTTCCGGGGCGACCATCTCCTCGCGAGCCATGGGCAAGGCGGCCAACCAGGCCACCCAGCGCGCCGTCCCCGCCATCCAGCGTGATCTGGCGATCCTGTCGCAACCGCATTAACCGGGAGGCATGAAAGATGGCTGAATCGACCCCAAAGACCGCGAGCGCGCCCCCGCCCTCGTTTCCCTTTGATCAACAGGAGGCCCTTACCGCCGACACCTTCCTGCGTGGCCTCTGGGAAGAAAATCCGATATTTGTCATGCTGTTGGGTATGTGCCCGACCCTGGCGGTCACCAGTTCCACCATTAACGCCATCGCCATGGGCCTGGCGACCACCTTCGTACTGGTCGGATCGGGAGCCTTGATCTCGCTGCTGCGTAACTGGATACCCAAGCAGGTGCGTATCGCCAGCTACATCGTCATCATCGCCACCTTCGTCACCGTGGTGGACTACGCGATCCAGGGCATCAGCCTGGAACTCTACGCGGCCTTGGGGGCCTTCCTCCAGCTCATCGTCGTCAACTGCATCATCCTGGGCCGTGCCGAGGCCTACGCCTCCAAACAGCGACTGGTCCCCACCCTCGTGAACAGCCTGGGCATGGGCATGGGCTTTACCCTGGCCCTCCTCTGCCTGGGCACGGTGCGCGAGATTCTCGGCAATGGCACCCTGCTAGGCGTCCAGCTCTTTTCCGATAACTTCCAGCCCTGGTTGGTCATGGTCCTGCCACCCGGCGGCTTTTTTGTCCTCGGCGCCTGGCTGCTACTCTTTGCCTGGCTGAAGCAGCGTCGCGAGCGCCAGATCCTGGAACAAGCCGGAGCAGGCGCCCATGGTCAGTGAATCCCTCTTCTCGATATTTCTCAACACGGTAGTCGTCAACAACTTCGTGTTGGCCCTCTTCCTGGGCATCTGCCCCTTCCTCGGCACCTCCGCCAAGAAGGAGACGGCCTGGAACATGGGCCTGGCCACCACCTTCGTCATGGTCGTCAGTTCCGTCAGCGCCTATGGGGTCAACTGGCTCCTGGTCGCACTCGAACTCGAGTTCCTGCGCCTTATCTGCTACATCGCCATCATCGCCTCGGCGGTCCAACTCGTGGAGATGTTCGTTAAGAAGTTCAGCCCGGCCCTCTTCCGGTCCCTGGGCATCTTCCTGCCGCTCATCACCACCAACTGCGCCGTCCTGGGTCTGGCACTCTTCCAGACCGCGCGCGAGTACGATTTCATCCAGAGTCTGGTCTATAGCCTGGGCGCCGGGGTTGGCTTCACCCTGGCCCTGATGCTCATGGCCGGGCTACGGGAAAGGCTGGAGCTGGCGCGGGTGCCGACGGTAAGTCAGGGCGCGGCCATGAGCCTCATGCTCGCCGGCCTTCTGTCGCTGGCCTTCATGGGCTTCGCGGGCCTCGGAGCGGCCCATGGCTAACGCCTTGATCGCCAGCCTCGTCATCTTCGCCGTCCTGGCCGGCTGGGTCTGGGTCCAGCAGCGTTATGCCGCGTTCGCGCGCCAGAACCCCAAGCTCGGCCCCTTCCGCGCCCCGGACGGGAGTTGTGGCGGCGGCTGTGCCTGCAAGAACGGCCAGTGCGAAACGCGGGCACGCTGATCCCTGGCCACAGGCCAATGCACCCGCAACAAACGCTTCCGATCCCGGCCAGGTAACCCATACCCCTAGAGAAATTTCCCAAAGGCCGGCCCCTTAACAGGGAGCGCGGGACCCAAACAACTAGAACCTCACCGGAACCAGCAAGATGAGCGAACTCGATCCACCCCTCGGCCCCACGGTCACGGCCCTGATCACCGATTCCAGACGCATCACCCCCGAGAAGGCGGAGGAGGTGCGCCATCTCAGCCTGCGGGTCGCGGACCCGGCCTTCCAGTTCACCGAGGGTCAGAGCATCGGTGTGGTCGTCCCCGGGCCCCACCCCTTCGGCAACCCCTATCACCTGCGTCGTTATTCCATCGCCAACGCCCGCCCCCGGCCCCAGGATGAGGCCGTGGACCTGGAGATCCTGGTACGCCGCTGCTTCTACATCGACGAAATCAGCGGCGAGCGCTTCCCTGGCATCGCCTCCAACTTTCTGTGCGACGCCAAGCCCGGCGACCCGGTCACCCTCACCGGGCCCTTCCGCAGCCCCTTCCAGATGCCTCTGGACAAGGGTGCCAACCTGATCATGATTGGCACCGGCACGGGTGTCGCCCCCTTCCGCGCCTTCGCCCAACTCATCTACGAGCGCCGCGGCGGCTGGGACGGCCAGGTTCGCCTCTTTTACGGTGGCCGCACCGGCCTCGATCTGGCTTATGCCAATGACGAGGAAACCGACCTCGCCGACTACTACGACCTGGCCAGCTTCAAGGCCTTCAAGTCCCTGGCGGCCAATACCCTGATGCGCTCCTCCGACGCCCTAGCGCTGGGTCTCCGGGAAAACGTTGGCGAGGTCTGGTCCCTCATCCAGGAGCCCAAGACCCATGTCTTCCTCGCCGGCCTCGGCAAGATCGCCCAGGTTTTTGACAAGGTCATGGGCGAGCGCGCCGGCTCCCCCGAGGCCTGGCAGGGCATCAAGCAGGCGATGGTCCGGGAGAAACGCTGGTCGGAACTGATTTACTGAGGGACCCAGGCCCCGCCGCCAAGGACGGTCGGGGCCTGGGGGTCGGGCAAGCCTCGCCTAACGGCTGGTAACCCTGTCTTCCATCTGGATCACGATCTTCTGATAGAGCCCGCGAAAGGAAGTTGTCTTTTTATAGGAGGCAATGGCGGCTTCCTTGGGCAAAATATCCCTGATCTCCTCCTTCCAGAGATCCAGGGCAAAGGGTTCCAGGGTGGCAAGTATCATCTTCATGACCAGGCGCAGCGGATGGCCCGACTCCGGGGCATGGTAATCGATGATGACCACCTGTCCGCCGGGTCGGGTCACGCGCAGAGCCTCGGCCAGGGTGGCCCGTCGCACCTCCTCCGGCTGCTCATGAAGCAGGAAGAAGAGTAGCGTCCGATCAAAGGACCCATCCTCAAAGCTCAGTGAGCGCGAATCCTGTTGATGCAGATGAATCCTGGCATCTGGCCGCAACTTTTGGCGCAGATTGGCAAGCTGAATCGGCGCCACGTCGATGACATCCAGTCGGTCCCGGGACCCCAGGATACCCACCACCCGCTGGGTGAGATCTCCATAAACGCACGCCACCTGCAGGAGGCGCTGCCCCTCGCTCCCGGCGAGTTCCTGTAAGGCCTCGTCACACAGACGCTGGTAATTACCCCAGAGGATCAGATTGACGAGCCACTCGCGTTCGAAAAGGAACACCGCCCGGGGGTGCAGGTAGGCCCACCAGTAAACTCGTTGGAGATAATCCGGGATGGGGGGTGCCGCGATCTCGCCGGAAAGGCCGTCAGGAGAGTATGACATATTGCTTCCTCAAGGGCTAAGTGCCTGATTGGATTATCAGGGCCGAGGTTCGACAACTCGGAATGGAGCTTATGGGGCAGACCTTCCTTGATGGACGCTAAGGATGGGCTGTCCCTGACCGAATCTCGGCAAACGATAACCACCGGTGTCGCCGCCGGAACCCTGACTTCAGGGAACAAACAGCCTTGAATCCCACGCATCCCGGGTTGAAAGACGGGATGGGGGTCCACCGGTTCGACGAAGTAGCAGAGATGCGCCTTTCTTATAGTTACTATTTATTCTTGGCGTCCTTCGGTGTCTGCGCATTATTAGTTAAAAGGCCTATAAATGACAATTATGTTACGGAAAAAAATACATTGCCCCGTATCCACGAACCCAGGACCTGGGTAAGCCGCGGTCGGGTCCCCATGAACCGGGGAAGTCTGGTCCCGATTGAAGCCACCAGGCGCCCCGGTTAGCATGACCGCAAACCAACCCGAGGCGCGCGCCTAGGAGTGTCCACCGCCATAGCCATGGATGATGCCCGCTTCGCCACCACGCTGGCGGACCCGCCCGCGGACGACGGCCTCGCCCCCACCGCCATCGACGCCTTCATCGAGCGCTGGCGGGGCGCGAGCGGCAGCGAACGCGCCAACTACCAGATCTTCCTCACGGAGCTGTGCAACCTCCTGGGACTCCCCCAGCCGGACCCCGCCCGCCAGGACACCCAGGACAATGCCTACTGTTTCGAGCGCCGCGTCCTCTTCCAGCATGGCGATGGCACCACCAGCCAGGGCTTCATCGACCTCTATCGCCGCGCCTGCTATGTGCTCGAATGCAAGCAGACTGGTCTGGGGCTCGACACCCGCGGCTGGGACAAGGCCATGCTGCGCGCCCACGGCCAGGCCGTGCAATACGTCCGCGCCCTACCACCCACCGAGGGCAGGCCACCCCTCGTAGTGGTCGTGGATGTTGGCCGCAGCCTTGAACTCTATAGCGAATTCAGCCGCAGCGGCGGCGCCTACATCCCCTTTCCAGACCCACGCTCCCACCGCATCCGGCTGGAGGACTTGCGCCGCCCCGAGATCCGCGCCCGACTCCAGGCGGTCTGGCTCGACCCCCCGAGCCTCGATCCCACCCGCTATGCCGCCCGGGTCACCCGCGAGATCGCCGCGCGGCTTGCCCGGCTCGCCGTCTCTCTGGAGGGCGCGGGCCACCCGCCCGAGGTCGCCGCCGCCTTCCTGATCCGCTGTCTCTTCACCCTCTTTGCCGAGGACGTGGGCCTCCTGAGGAGCGGCTGCTTCACGGACCTCCTAGGCTCCATGCGGGACGACCCCGCCCAGTTCGTCCCCCTGGTCCAGGCCCTCTGGCGAGACATGGATCGCGGCAGCCCCTTCTCCGTCGTCCTGCGTGAGCGGGTCCCGCGCTTCAACGGCGGCATCTTCGCCGACGCCACCGCCCTCCCCCTCGACCGTGACCAACTCGAGCTACTCATCCATGCCGGCCGCGCCGACTGGCGTCACGTAGAGCCAGCCATTTTCGGCACCCTCCTGGAGCGGGCCCTGGACCCCTTCGAGCGCCATCGCCTCGGCGCCCATTACACCCCCCGGGCCTATGTGGAGCGACTCGTCATTCCCACCGTCATCGAGCCGCTGCGAGAGGAATGGACCGGCGTCCATAGCGCCGCCTTCGCCCTGCACGAGCAGGGCAAGGACAGCGAGGCGATCCGGCTCGTCTCCGCCTTCCAGGTCCGGCTCGCCAACATCCGCGTCCTCGACCCCGCCTGCGGCTCGGGAAATTTTCTCTACGTCACCTTGGAGCACCTGAAGCGCCTGGAGGGCGAGGTCCTGGACATCCTGGAGTCCCTGGGCCAACGCCAGACCCTGCTGGCGCTCGAAGGGGTCAGTGTCGATCCCCACCAACTCCTGGGGCTGGAACTCAACCCCCGCGCCGCCGCCATCGCCGAGACCGTCCTGTGGATTGGTTATCTCCAGTGGCACTTTCGTACCCATGGATCGGTGCACCCGCCCGAGCCGATCATCCGCGACTTCCGCAATATCCAGTGCCGCGACGCCGTGCTCGTCTATGAGCGCATGGAGTGGGTCACTGACAAGGCGGGACGCCCCGTCACCCGCTGGGATGGGCGGACCACGAAGACCCACCCGGTTACCGGCGAGGCGGTGCCGGACGAGGGGGCGCGGGTGCCGCTGGAGCGCTATATGAATCCAAGGCGGGCGGAGTGGCCGGAGGCGGATTTTGTAGTTGGAAATCCGCCCTTCATCGGTGCCGGCACCATGCGTCGCGCCCTGGGTGACGGCTATGTGGACGCCCTGCGCGGCACCTGGCCGGAGGTCCCCGAGTCCGCCGATTTCGTCATGTACTGGTGGGAGCGCGCCGCCGAACTGGCCCGCGCCGGGCGCCTCCATCGCTTTGGCTTCATCACCACCAACAGCCTGCGCCAGACCTTCAACCGGCGCGTTTTGGAACGGCACCTCACGGCCAGCGAGTCCCTGTCCCTCCTCTATGCCGTCCCGGACCACCCCTGGGTCGATTCGGCGGACGGGGCGGCGGTACGCATCGGCATGACCGTGGGGGAGGCGGGCGAGTCCCCCGGGGTGATCGACCAGGTGGTGGCCGAGCGTAGCGGCCAGGGCGAGGGGCTGGACGTCGACCTGGAGCGGAGTGCGGGACGCATTCATGCCGACTTGCGGATCGGGGCGGACGTGGCCTCGGCCGGAGCGTTGCTCGCTAACCGGGACCTCAGCAATCCCGGCGTCAAACTGCATGGTGCCGGTTTCATCGTCACACCTAAAGAAGCCTCGGCTCTGGGGTTGGGACGTGTGTCTGGCCTGGACCGACACATCCGCGCTTACCTGAATGGCCGCGATCTCACCCAGACCCCGCGGGGCGTCATGGTCATTGACCTGTTTGGGCTAAACGCAGACGAAGTGAGGTCGCGTTATCCCGAGGTCTACCAGCGAGTGTTGGAGCGGATCAAGCCGGAACGGGACCAGAACAAACGCGAGTCCAGGAAGCTGAATTGGTGGCTCTTCGGGGAAACCAACCCCAAGCTCAGACAGCAACTCGCGGGGTTGTCTCGCTATATCGCCACCGTCGAGACCGCCAAACACCGCACCTTCGTGTTCCTGGATCAGTCCATCCTGCCGGACAACAAACTCATCAACATCGCGCTGGACGACTCCTGGGCCTTAGGGGTCCTCTCCAGCCGCATCCATGTCTGCTGGGCGCTCGCGTCCGGTAGTCATCTGGGTGTCGGCAATGACCCGGTCTATGTAAAGACCCGCTGCTTCGAGACCTTCCCCTTCCCCGACCCCGCCGAGCCCCTGAAGGCCCACATCCGCCAATTGGCCGAGGACCTGGACGCCCACCGCAAACAGCGCCAGGCCCTGCACCCGGGGCTCACCATGACCGGCATGTACAACGTGCTGGACCTGCTTCGCCGGGGCGCCCCCCTGAGCCCCAAGGATCGCCAGATCCACGAACAGGGCCTGGTCGCGGTGCTGCGCCCGCTCCATGACGACCTCGACGCCGCCGTCCTCGCCGCCTACGGCGGGGAGGACCTGACCCCGAC
>JBATOB010000185.1:0-1931 GCA_049290655.1 Chromatiaceae bacterium
CGATCGCTTCACCCCGCGCCACCGCCAGCGCCTGGGCGCGGATCAACTCGTCGTTGAGCTGCCAGCGCCGCAGGGGGTTGAGGGCGAAGGGCTCCTGGTCCTCGCCGGCCGGGTCTTCCAAGTCGAAGTCCACCTTGAGCCGTTGCTTGAAAAAGGCCTTGACCGGGGCCTTCAGAAAGTCGGCCAGGTCGCGGCGGGTGAGGGGCTCCTCGCGGACCAGGGGGGGCAAGGGAAGCTCCATGGCCCCCGCGGGTTCCGTCGTTGTCGCCGAGGGCCAGGTCCCCGGGACGGGCCGCCACTCCCGGGCATAGGTAAACCAGGGCGAGGCGTCCGGGTCCGCCGGGAAATAAAGGGGGCTGAAGGGCTGGAGGGGGTGTACCAGGGTCAGGGCGTCCACCAGGGTTGCCGCCTCCTTTGCCTTGGTGTCCGGGTCCTCGGTCCCCTCATGACCGGCCAGTCGCCAGCCGGCGGCCAGGTGATCGCGCAACTGGCCCACCAGTACCGAGGGGGTGCGTGGGCTGTTGTCGGTGATGCTGCGTCCGACCCAGGAGAGGTGCAGCCGTTCCCGGGCCGACAGCAGGGCCTCCAGAAAGAGATAGCGGTCATCATCGCGGCGCGAACGGTCGCCCGGCCGGTAGTCCCGACCCATGAGGTCGAAGTCCAGGGGCTGGCACTGGCGGGGGTAGTCGCCGTCGTTCATGCCCAGCAGGCAGACGTGGCGGAAGGGGATGGCGCGCATGGGCATGAGGGTGGCGAAGGTGACGGCCCCGGCGAAGAAGCGCTGGGAGAGCCTGCCCTCGTCGAGCCGGGACAGCCAATGTTCGCCGACAATCGACAGGGGCAGCCGCTCGGTTAAGCCCGCCTCGTCGCAGACCTCCCGCCATTGCTGCAGGGCGGTTTCGAGCTGGAGCAGGGTATAGGCATCATCGCTGTCCTCGGGGGCCAGGAAATCCGCCATCAGGGTGCGCAGACGGCCGCACCAGTCGGCGACGGTGGCCGGCTCCCGCAGTTGCCGCCAGGTCACATCCAGCTTGTCGAGGAGGCGGGCCAGGGGACCGAGCAGGGCGGCATCGAGCCCGCCGATTTCGTCAAAGGGCTCGAGGCCCCGCCAGGATTGCGCATCCTGGCCCACGGCATAGCCCAACAACATGCGGCGCAGGCCGAAGCGCCAGGTGTGCTGGGTGGCTACCTCCGGCCGGTCCGGCAGGTCCAGGCTGGCGCGCTGCTCGGCGTGCAGGCCCCAGCGGATGTTGGCGCCCCGCAGCCAGCGATGGAGGCGCGGCAACTCGTCCTCGCCCACCCCGAAACGGCGGCGCAGGGCCGGGACCTCGAGCAAATCGAGCAGGTCGCTCACCGCCAGGCGGGACTGGGGCAGGGCGAGCAGGGTCTCCAGCGCCTGCACCAGGGGGTCCGTGGCCCGCCAGCCCTGGTCGGCAACGCTGAAGGGGATGTAACGGGGGTCCTGGCGGTCCACCAGCCCGAACACCGCCTGGATATGGGGGGCATAGGTGTCGATGTCCGGGACCATGACGATGATGTCGCGCGGGGTCAGGGTCGGGTCGGCATTGAAGGCGGCGAGCAACTGGTCGTGGACGATCTCGACCTCGCGCTGGGGGCCGTGGGCCAGGTGGAAGCGGATGGAGTCGTCCCTTTGGGGGTCCACCCCCGGCCAGCAGTCGCGGGTCTCGGCCAGGGGGCGCAGGTCGCGGATATCGTCCTGGAGTTGCGCCAGCAGGGTCGGGACCTGGTTGGGATCGGCGCTGGACTCGAAAAGATCGATGCGCTGGCCGATGGCCTGGAAATGGCCTTGATAGGTGGCCCGCGCCGCCTCGTCGTCATGCTCGTCGAGCAGGCTGATGAAGTCGCGCCCCTGCTTGCCCCAGGCCGCCAGCAGGGGATGGGCCTGCAGGTGCATGGCGGCGGCCGAGGGG
>JBATOB010000186.1:0-1900 GCA_049290655.1 Chromatiaceae bacterium
CCGGGTCGGCGTATCCAGGGGTCGCGTTCCGAGAGGAGGGCGCAGAGGTCCGCCGCCTCCCCGGCCAGGTCGGGGGGTGCCCCCCGCAGCAGGGCGGCCAGGCGCGGATGGACGGGCAGTTCCGCCATGGCGCGACCGAGTTGGGTGATGTGGCCACCAGCGTCCAGGGCACCCAGACGGACGAGCAGGGCTACCGCCTGTTCCCAGGCCGGGCGCGGTGGGGCGTGAAGCCACTGGAGTTCCGCCGGATCGCGCACGCCCCAGAGGGCCAGTTCCAGGGCCAGGGGCGCCAGATCGGACTGCAGGATCTCGGGCGCGCGGTGTTCCGGACGGCCCGCCTCCTGGGCCCGGGTCCAGAGCCGGAAACAGATGCCGGGGCCGAGCCGCCCGGCGCGCCCGGCGCGCTGATCCGCCGAGGCGAGGGGGATGGCCTCCGTCACCAGCCGGGCCAAACCCGATCCCGGCTCAAAACGCGGTTTACGGGTCAGGCCCGTATCCACCACCACGCCAATGCCGGGGATGGTGAGGCTGGTCTCGGCCAGATCCGTGGCCAGCACCAGGCGCCGCCGGCCGTCCCGGGACCCTCCCAGGACCCGGTCCTGTTCCGCCACGGGCAGGGCGCCATGCAGGGGCAGGATCTCGATGCCTTGGTCGCTCAGGCCCGCGAGCCGTTCCCGGACGCGTTCGATCTCCCCGGCACCGGGCAGGAAGACGAGCAGGTCGCCCTCATGGCAGGCCAGGGCCTGGCGGATGGTGGCGACGAGGGCCGGTAGCCAATCGCGTCCTGGGTCCCGTTCCGCGTAGCGGATCTCGACCGGATAGGGCCGGCCGCTGGCCTGGATCAGGGGCGCGTTGCCCAGCAAGGCCACCAGGGGCCCGGCGTTCAGGGTGGCGGACATGGCCAGGATGCGCAGGTCCGGGCGCAGGTTGGCGACCACGTCCAGGGTCAGGGCCAGCCCCAGCGCCGCTGGCAGATTCATCTCGTGGAGTTCGTCGAAGAGGACGATACCCACGCCCTCCAGGGCCGGGTCCGACTGGAGGCGGCGGGTCAGGATACCCTCGGTCAGAACCTCGATGCGTGTGCGCGGACCGATCCGGCGCTCGAAGCGGACCTGATAGCCCACTGTCTCGCCCAGGTCCTCGCCGAGCAAGGCCGCCATGTGCGCGGCGGTGAGGCGGGCGGCGGGGCGGCGCGGTTCCAGCATGAGGATGCGCTGGCCCGCCAGCCAGTCCTGGTCGAGGAGGGCCAGGGGGACGCGGGTGGATTTGCCCGAGCCCGTGGGGGCCTGGAGCAGGGCATGACCGGTCCTCAGGGCGGCATTGAGATCACCCAGGACCGCGGCGATGGGCAGGGCCCCGGCCGCGTCTGGGGTCACTCGCCAGCCTCCAGGGAATCGAGGTAGCGGGATGCCAGGATGTCGAGGAGGGCCGGGTGGTCACCCACCAGTCCCGTCAGGGCGATGTGCAGCTCCGGGTACTCGGCCTTGACGGCGGCCGCGATCTCGTCCAGATCCCCGCCGGGGCCCGCATGACGGCCGGCGAAAAGAAACAGGGGGGCGATGAAGATCGGGCTCTGGCTGTCCGCGCGCGCCAGGCGGCGAAGGACTTCCAGCAGGAGTTCGCCATTGAAGTCGTAGTCGGGGTCCGCGCGACGTTCCATGGCGGCCTCCTCGACCTGAATGCCGGCCTCCAGACGGGAGCGCAGGTCCGCCGCCACCCAGCGCCGGGCGGCGTTGACCTTGGGGCTGGGGGAGCCGTGATCGACCAGGACCAGGCGCCGGGGCTGGAGTTGGGTCTCCCGGGCGGCGGTCGCGATGCGGTCCAGGAGAATGGCGGTGAGGCGCGGCTCGCCCCGAGGCAGGGGGCAGAGTGGGGCGGCCAGGCGGACATCCAGAGGACC
>JBATOB010000187.1:0-2009 GCA_049290655.1 Chromatiaceae bacterium
GCGGTAGCCCGTACGGTGCCCACGACGCCCGCGCCCGGCGCGACCCGTTCGGCCTCATCGCCGCGATGTCGCCCCAGGGCCACGGTTACGACAACGCCCCCAGGGAGCGCTGCGGGGGGAGCCTGAAGAACGCGCGCGGGCCCCACCGGCGATGCGCCACCCGCGCCGAGGCCGCGTCGCCATTCACGACTTACACCAGATCTATGCTTACCTGCGTTCTCAGGTCGGATGGTGCGATGCGCTTGCGGATTGCGTGAGCGGATTGCTGCTGCACCCGGCTATCGGCCAGACGATCGACGAGACGGTTGTGATCCAGGGGCACCCTATTCGGTTTGCCACCCTTGACCCGACGGCATCTCCGGCTGACATTCGATCGCAGTTGTTGCGGTTGTGTGAGTCAGCGCTGCAACCGCCCGGGTCATAGCAGCAGCAATACCTCAGCCTCCCGCCGCGCCACCAGTCCCGGCAGCACTTTCCCGCCACCATAGACCCATCGCCGTAGTTCCTGGCCCGCACAGCTAGCCAGTCTCGCTGGTTGATTCGCCGCCTGAGCCTTGATGTTTGCGGCAAAAAAAAACCCAACTGGCGACAGTCGGGGTTTAAAAGTTGGTGGAGGCGGCGGGAATCGAACCCGCGTCCGCAAGTCCTCTGCCTAGAGATCTACATGCTTAGCCCTGTCTATTTTTTTTAGCCTTCCAGCGCCCGAAGGGCAGGGCGCTCGGTCAGCGATTCCGAATTGGGTTTTAGCGGATCAGGTCCGGACTCCCGTCCCCGCGATCCCGTGTGTTGTTACCCCTGAAATCCGCCCCCCATGGGCAGAGGACGGTCAGAGGCTCGCCGCTTTAGGCGGCGAGAGCGTAGTTGTCGTCGTTGGCAACTGTTGATTTGCGGATGGATTTACGAGGTACCCCGCACCTCGGCATGCACCCCAGGGTTCGCAACCCACGTCGAAAGCCATGTCGCCCCCAGAGTCGTCTCATTGAAGAGTATAGAGGGGGGTAAGTTCCTGGGCAATATAAATTAGCCCGGTCGTATTCTACTTCTGCTTGAAGAGGCGATCCTTTTCTCGTACCCAGTCCCTGTCCTTCTCGCTGTCCCGCTTGTCGTGGAGCTTTTTGCCCTTGGCGAGGCCGACCTCAAGCTTGGCGCGCCCCCGTTTCCAGTACATGGCGGTGGGGACCAGGGTGTAGCCGGAGCGCTCGACCAGCCCAATCAGGCGGTGGATCTCGCTCCGTTTCAGCAGCAATTTGCGGTTGCGCACCGGGTCCGGGTTGACGTGGGTGGAGGCGCTGGTGAGGGCGGACATATGACACCCCAAGAGGAAGGCCTCGCCCTGGATGATGCGCACATAGCCCTCGCGCAGTTGGACCCGTCCGGCTCGGGCGCTCTTCACTTCCCAGCCTTCCAGGCTGAGGCCGGCCTCGTAGCGCTGCTCGATAAAGTAGTCGTGCCCCGCCTTCTTGTTGAGGGCGATGTTGGACTGAGGGGTCTTAGATTTGGATTTGGTGACCATGTTTGAGAGTGTAATACATGGAGCGCCCCCAGAGAATGGCCGGAGAAGGTTGAAGTGGACCCCTTGTCCAGGACAGTTTTGCCCCGTGTTTAAGCTGTTCCGTCTTCTTCAAAATTGCAGCGGTTTGGCGCTGCCCCAAGTTGGGGGGCCCCTCCGAAGGGAGAGGGCCGGACCCAGTCAAGATAAAAAGCCTGTTGTTGTTGCGCCGCAGGCGTCCTCAGTATAGTGGACCCCAAATTTGAGACAGCCCTTTAAGTGTCAAGACCCGTAAGATTGTATACCTGCTTTCTAAATAACGCTGGGCACCTCTCCTGCCAATCTTGCCGGGCCTGAACGGGTGAGAGATGTCCTAACGCGCGCTGGGGAATCTGGTGATTATAGCGCCGTACCTAGCGGCTCAAAGTGTCCGCCAGGTTCTGGGCTGCATCGAAGCGGGTGGTGGCCAGCACCGCGCTGATGCGGCCATTGCAGCGCTCGACCCTGCCGGTGGTCTGGG
>JBATOB010000188.1:0-3163 GCA_049290655.1 Chromatiaceae bacterium
ACCCTGATTGTCCTGCTTCAAGCGCGATAAATGGCACAAGGGATTGTAACCCTGGCATCGCCCCTGCGCGCACCATGGGTGGCGCGGAGCCGATTCCTTGGCCCCTTCGCCAGCCAACCATCAATCCACGATCTCTCCCTCCAGCACCCGCTCGAAGGCCAGGGCGCCGTCGATAGCCTCGACCTCGATGATATCACCGGGGCCGAAGCGCCCGGCGAGGATCTCCTGGGCCAGGGGATTTTCCATTTGGGCGCGGATGGCGCGCTTGAGGGGCCGGGCACCATAGACGGGGTCGAAACCCGCCTCGCCCAAGTGGTCGAGGGCGGCATCGTCCACCACCAGCTTCATGTCACGATCCGCCAGCCGCTTCTGCAGGAAGAGGATCTGGATGCGGGCGATGGCGCGAATCTGATCGCGACGCAGGGGGTGGAAGACCACGATCTCATCAAGGCGATTGATGAACTCGGGCCGGAAGACGATGCGGACCACCTCCATCACCGCCGCCTTCATCTCGGCATAGCGTTCCTCCCCGGCCATCTGCTGGATGACGTCCGAGCCCAGATTGGAGGTCAACACGATGACGGCGTTGCGGAAATCGACCGTCCGCCCCTGACCGTCGGTCAGCCGCCCGTCATCCAGGACCTGGAGCAGGACATTGAAGACGTCCGGGTGGGCCTTTTCCACCTCGTCCAGCAGGATGACGCTATAGGGCCGGCGGCGCACCGCCTCAGTGAGATAGCCACCCTCCTCGTATCCCACATAGCCCGGCGGGGCGCCAATGAGCCGCGCCACCGAGTGCTTCTCCATGAACTCGGACATGTCGATGCGGACCATGGCCTCCTCGGTATCGAAGAGGAACGCCGCCAGGGCCTTGCACAGCTCCGTCTTGCCCACTCCGGTGGGGCCCAGGAAGAGAAAGGAGCCGATGGGGCGCATGGGATCGGATAGCCCCGCCCGCGACCGGCGAATGGCATCGCTGACGGCGGCGACGGCCTCGCCCTGACCCACCACCCGCTTGCCCAAGGCGTGCTCCATGCGCAGCAGCTTGTCGCGCTCTCCCTCCAACATGCGCGAGACGGGGATGCCGGTCCACTTGGAGACAATATCGGCGATCTCCTCTTCCGTGACCTTATCGCGCAGAAGTTTCTTATCGACATGCTCGGCGGCGGATGCCGACTCCAGGCGCTTCATCAGCTCCGGGACCCGCCCATACTGGAGCTCGGACATGCGCGCCAGATCGCCCGCGCGCCGGGCGGTCTCCATCTCCACCCGTACCCGGTCCAACTCCTCCTTGATATGGGCCGTACCCTGCAGGCTCGCCTTCTCCGCCTTCCAGATCTCGTTGAGATCGGAGAACTCGCGATCCAGACGGCCGATCTGCTCCTCCAGATCCGCCATGCGCCGCTTGGAGGCCTCGTCGGACTCCTTCTTCAGGGCCTCGCGCTCGATCTTGAGCTGGATCAGGCGCCGATCGAGACGGTCCATCTCCTCCGGCATGGAGTCAATCTCCATGCGGATCTGAGAGGCGGCCTCGTCGATCAAGTCGATGGCCTTGTCCGGCAACTGGCGATCGGCGATGTAGCGATGGGATAGGGTCGCCGCCGCGACAATGGCCGGGTCCGTGATCTCGACCTTGTGATGGACCTCGTAGCGCTCCTTGAGCCCGCGGAGGATGGCGATGGTGTCCTCGACATTGGGCTCCTGCACCAGCACCTTCTGGAAACGGCGCTCCAGGGCGGCGTCCTTTTCCACGTACTTGCGGTATTCGTCCAGGGTGGTGGCGCCGACGCAATGCAACTCGCCGCGGGCCAGGGCCGGCTTGAGCATATTGCCGGCGTCCATGGCGCCCTCGGCCTTGCCGGCGCCCACCATGGTGTGCAACTCGTCGATAAAGAGGATGATATTGCCCTCCTGGCGCGCCACGTCATTGAGCACCGCCTTGAGGCGCTCCTCGAATTCACCCCGAAACTTGGCGCCAGCGATGAGGGCCGCCATGTCGAGCGACAAGAGCCGCTTGGTCTTGAGCCCCTCCGGCACCTCACCGTTGACAATGCGCTGGGCCAGGCCCTCGACGATGGCGGTCTTGCCAACGCCGGGCTCGCCGATCAGCACCGGGTTGTTCTTGGTGCGGCGCTGCAGGACCTGGATGGTGCGGCGGATCTCGTCGTCGCGGCCGATGACCGGGTCCAGCTTGCCCTGCTCGGCACGCTCGGTCAGGTCGATGGTGTACTTCTCCAGGGCCTGGCGCTGCTCCTCGGCATTGGGATCACTCACCGCCTGGCCGCCGCGCATCTGCTCGATGGCGCGCTCGATGGGGCCCTTGCTGGCCCCCGCCTCACGCAGCAGCCGGCCCAGTTCGCCCTTATCCTCCACCGCCGCCAGCACAAACAGCTCGGACGAGATGTACTGGTCCTTGCGCTGCTGAGCCAGCTTGTCTGTCTGATTCAGCAACCGGCTCAGGTCGTTGCCGAGATGCACCTCCCCCGCGCTGCCTTCCACCCGCGGCAGCCGCTCCAAGGCCTCGCCCAAGGCCGAGCGCAGCCGGTTCACGTTCACATCCGCCTGCGCCAGCAGATGCCGCGAACTACCGCCCTCCTGATCCAGCAAGGCCGCCATCAAATGGATAGGCTCGATAAACTGGTGGTCACGCCCCACCGCCAGACTCTGCGCATCCTGCAGGGCCATTTGGAACTTGGACGTCAATTTATCCATGCGCATGACTCAGAATCTCCACTATTTCATATGGTTATATATTCCACATTGGGTAGGCCACGGCGATTTCAAGATACGGGACCCCAGGAGTTTGGGGGTTACTTCTTACGGTGGCCCTTGCCACTAAGCCTAGCAGGTCCGCAAAACCGCGCAGTCCTACCGACGAGGCGGACCAACCAAGGGGGGAACCCTCTCAAGTTCCCCAAGGCGGCCGATCGCCTATCCGAGGCGTACCTGATCAGATTACGCGCATCCACTGGGCTTCGGAGATCCTGCCCCTGATTGACGGCAAGCCGTTGGTAAGGCACGGATGCGATCCCGAATATCCGTGCGACCAACCGTTAATCCGAGAGCACTTCCACGCGGACGCGCGCAATGCCATCCATTTCCAGCTTCCGCGCCGCCGCTCGGGAAAGATCGATAATCCTGCCGCCCTTGTAGGGTCCACGGT